>CAYIYF010000022.1:0-5677 GCA_964367575.1 Candidatus Woesearchaeota archaeon
TACATATTCCATTTTTTCCTCCGATTAAGACTATGAAATCTCCCCTGTTTTTTTGTCCTTGAGCGCATTAATTAGCTTATTGATGTCTAGTTCTTCCTTTTTAGGTGTTTCGAATTGCTCTTTTGGAGAGTCTTTTATCCCAGAACCAATGAGCTTATGGGCAAGAGCTACTGTTTGCTCCATTGAAATGCCAGCTTCTTTTATATCTTCTTGTTTAATTTTTTCTTGTGGATAAGGCTCTTTTTGAGGTGTTTCTTGTATCTTTGAGTCTAATAACAATGCAGCAGATTCTGTTTTTGCAAGTGTTTCTTCAATATTGCCTGAAGTCATTATGTTTGCCTTGCCTGCAACTGCTTCTGATTCTCTCTCAGACTTCATCAAAAGAGTCTTTGCAGTAACAGTATTGGCAATTCCCAAGTGGACTGCGAGAGCGAATGAAGTTGCATGTACAAGTTTTATATTGTTGGTGTATTCTTCCTCATCAATTGCCAGTACTGATTTATCTAAAATCTCTCCATTTTGGTAGGTAAGCAAGACATTAAGCCCTACCTTCATTGGTTCTATGCCGAGCTTTGCAAGAAGAGCAGCAACTTTATCAGTTATAACTTCTCCAGACTTTACAAGAATTTTTGATTCTTTGACATAAATTTTCCCGTTTTTTACCTCTGTCTTTAATCCTAGCATTCCTAATTCGCCTATCATCGGACCTGGAGTAAATGGCGTTTCGCCTGCTTCAATCAGAAGGTCTCTTGGCGCTTTCTGTCCTGGCTTTGCCACTGAAACTGCCTTGTTCTTGTCTATTTTTTTATAAATCAAAAATGGATCATCTTTCGTGAACATTAATGCTGGAATGCCCTGAAGCTTTTCTTTCAATTGTTCTATGTTCTTATGCGAGGATTTTAGCTCATCAAATGCGAACTTCATAAAGCGTTTCTTTGATGGCTTGATGATTAAATCTTTTCCTAAGGCATATCTTATGCGTTGAAGCATTAATGTTGGAATTCCCTCCAGGTTGATAATGCCTGCAACAGGGTACTCTCTGAATAATGCCTTGATATCCTCTACTTCCTGCTTCTTCGCTGCGCTTATGTGGGGCTTGTAAGTCTGTGTCATTTTTTAGAAGCCTCCACTTTTACGGCATTTTCTCCAAGTTTTATTGGAGTGCCCATTGTTAGTTTTAGCATGATGCTCTTTATGTTATTTTTTTCTTGCGGAACATGAGAGACAATGTAGTTGTATATTGCCATGGCATTATCTGCAAGATGTTCGTCAGTCATTGATGCCATACCTATCGATGTTTTTATTGTCGGCTCGTTCTTTGTTTCTAGTCTTATTAATTTTTGAAGGCGCTCAACAAGAGGCTGCAACTCTGCTGTTGGTTGCACAACACAGCCTGCCTTTGGGTTTGGCATTTTTCCCTTTGGTCCCAAGGCTCTGCCGAATGTTGCTGCAACTTTTGGCATTATGTTAGCCTGAGCAATGAAATAATCTGTTTTGACTGCAAGTTTTCTGATTGATTTTTTGTCTTGTTTCTTGAAATCGTCTAAAAGAATAACATGGTCGCATGATGCCTTTGCTTTTGTAGATAAGGCCTGATCTACGAGTGCAGTTGTTGTTACCTTTTTTCCTCTGAAATGTGGTATTGGAATAAATGCGCTTACTTTTTCTTCCTCTTTTTTTATGTTAAGGCCTTTTAGGTTTATTATGAAATCCACTGATTCTGTGAATTTTCTTTTAGTAGAATTAGCTTTAACTGTCTTTATGACCTGAAGTATCTCTTGTCTTTCCATTTTGTGCTCTTCTACTAGGCTTTTGGCTTCGTCCATTCCGGACGCTTATTCTTTCGAATAAGAGTAGTCAATGAGTTCTATTGTTCCGGAATAATGGTTTATAAGCGTTTTGGAGATATTTTGAGGAGCGACGCAGTAAGTATAAACACTTGATTATGCTATAATATTAATTTAAAAGTGGTTACATAATCTAAAGATTTATAAAATTTGATTGTACCAACAAGTATTGTGAAAAAATGGTAAAAATAATGTCGAAACGTGGTTACCCCAATGACAATGGTTTATTAGCTAGAATAGACTATTTTGCCGCATCCAAACCTCCTTGCGAAGGTGGAATTCTAATAGTTGGCAAAGATAAACACGGAAAAGAATACAAACCTAAAGGCAAACCAACAGTAAGAGGCTCTTATGCTCTTCCTTCAGGAGGGCAGTATGGTGTGCCTGTTGGAAGCAACCCCGAAGCAAATCATCCTGCAATACATTTTTCATTTTATTTAAGTTGTAGTTTGTCTCCTTCAGAGATAGTTGCAAGAGCAAATACAAATAAGGATTTTTTAAATTTTTTAGATATTAAGCTCATGGATGACCTTAGAATGCCTGTTTCTCTTAATAGGAGCCTCGATAAATTTTTTAAGTATCTGGCGAGTTATGCTGTTTTGGAGCTTGCAGATATGACTATGCATGGCAAACTTGTGAATCACTTTTGGGGAGAGATGTACGTTCCTAGAGCATTTATTATTGAAAAATTTTTAGAATCATATAAAAGATAATTTTTTAATTTTCTATTAGTTTTTAGCAGATTGCTGTAAGAATTTTTAATGTGCAGCTTTCTTAGTCACCTTGTTCCTCATCAACTCAGCCACAAATATTTTCTCAAAATCAAATGATTCTGACGCAAGTATTTTGAATGTATATCCGAGAAATTTTGATAATTTTTCTATTTCTCCAGATAATGAAGAATAAACCAGAAGAATCTTTCCCAATGGCTCCAAATAGGTTGCTGCTTCTTTGAGGAACCTCAGGATAATTTCATGGCCTTCTTTTCCGCCTGTTGTCATCAGTGCAGAATCTTTTGGCTCTTTTTCTTCTTCTGGAAGATATGGGGCATTAAATATTATAACATCAAACAAGTCAGATGAAAGAAGATTTTCAAACAAGTCAGATTTTATTGCTTTTATCCATGGGTTTTTATCTTTAATTTTTTCTATACATTCAGGATTGATGTCTACTGCTGTTACATCGCCTGTTATTTCCAATGCTGTTATTGCTTGTATTCCTGAGCCAGTGCCGACATCAAGAACTTTGTCGCCGCGCTTAACAGTATTTTTTACAGCTTTTTGCAGGAGGAAAGAATCTTCCCGTGGTTCATAAATCATCTCTTGTTTGGCAAAGCATTGCCATTTTTAACAATTACTTATGTCATCAAAAGTTTTCCAGCTTACGCTATTGCAGAAACATGGCTTTTTTAAAGATAAATCATAATAGATTGCACCCTCATTATTTGTGTTGCACGATCCTGGAAAATCAGTGTTCTGTAATCCAATAAGGCCTTCCACATCTAAAGATTGTTGTGGAGTTAATGTATTCACGCCTATGGATCCATTAACCATAAAATTTGCCTTAGGATTAAATGTAGGGTTGTTTGTCTCTAATACCAAACCTTGTCCCTTTGCATATAGCTTCCAGTCTGCCCAACCAGGCCTTGTAAATCTTATTAGTTTGGCATTATCATTAACGGCTCTTAAAAAAATGTACTGATCTGGATCAGTAGTTTCCCATTCGGTAAGTTGCAAGCCTGTTGTAAAACCATTTGCTGCAAACGCCGGTCCATGTCCGACAAATGTTCCCAAGTTCTCAATTACAATCCCCCTATCCCACCCTACAGGAGGGCTCATTCCAGGAACACCACTTGCTTCTACATTTCTTTCTAGGAAGTATCTCATTCCAGTAGTTTGAGTGAGCTCGCCATTTAGGATGTTGGTTGTTGAAGGATCTGGAATTTTGTTGGTTACATCAATTCCCCATCCATTTCCTCCGCCAGTCATTGTATTTCCACCTATTAGAGCTCCAACTTCTCCGTTTCCTGTATTTTGTAGGTTAAATGCTAGCCAGTCATATGTTACATCGTCTTTTACTGTAAAAATCGTGTTAAGCCCTCTTGCATGATTAGAAGTGTCTCCTCCAACGCTTCCCAGAAATAAAATGGAAGAGGTTGTTTTATCATCAGATAGCATCGAATTTTGGCTCACCCTAATTGCCGAAGTTAATTCGCTTCCAATATCCACATGAAGTTTTGACAATGGATTAATTGCCCCAATGCCCACATTGCCAGGCACCCCTGAGTACATATTATTCCCTGAGATTATCCAGTCATTATCATTAAATAGTGATGCAGGTGGTGGCGTGCTGCTAGACTGATATCTTAAAATCTGGTTTCCAGTAATGCTCCCACTATTTTGTCCTTCTGAATAGAAAGCAATTAGCAAAATAATAAGGAATGATAACAGCAAACCTCTTTTGTTGGCATCCATTTTATTTTATTATCCTGCAATATTCCTTGACACGGCTTGTAATTTGTGGGATGTGAAATTTTTGTATCCTGTCATCAAATATATTTTCTAAAGACTCAAATTCTGTAATTCGGTATTCATTCTTTATTTTTTCTATTAATTGCAAATCCTTCAGCCGTTTCATCTGGCGCCGAATGTTTGAGGCAGCTACACCATTCACATTGAGCTTGTTTTTCTTTCTTGATGCAATAACTATTTTCTGAACTTCTTCAGATGCTATCATTTTCTTTTTACTGCTGGTGTCTATCATAGCCTGAAGGACATCAACAATAACATCACGCGAATCTCCTGGTTGTAATAAGCCCAAGGACAGGCATATCATGCGTATGGCTTCTCGCCTGGACATTTTGTAAGGCTTTTCATAGCGCCTTAGTGTTATCTCGCTTAATGGATTGTCTTTAGAGATTCTTTTAGGCATATCTTATTAGTTGCTGATTATGTTTAAAAGTTTTTGTATTTGTTCATTAAAAAGCCAAAAGGCTTAAATGAGTTTATTCGATAATACCAATAGAATGAAAACCAACCTTGATTTGATTGTAGAAGACCTTCTCAAAACAAAGAAGTTCTCACGACTAGGCAAGGATTATGTTGAAATATTTCTGCTTTCATTCCTCAATAAAAATAAGTTCAAAAAAGAAAGAATGTTAATCAGAAATTTGGACTATCGCAAATTAGTCAAGAATGCAGCTTACAAAAGATTTCTTAAGATTGTTAAAAGAGTTCTACATGCAACATATGGCGTTTTTCAAGTAAAAGATGCTGAGAAACGAGAAGCAATACTCAATTTGATGAAAAAAGCCAAGGATGAAGATACTTTCAAAAACGAGCATTATGAGATGCTGCACACGCACTCTTCCTCACGCGAAAGAATGGAGTATTATCCTGAAGTTTATAGGAAGATATTTTCAATATGTGGCAAACCAAATAGGGTAATTGATATTGGCTGTGGAATGAATCCATTTTCATTAATTTTTATTGGTTTCAACAATTTTGATTATGTTTGTTTTGAGTTCGTTAGTAAGGACATTGAATTAGTCAATGAATATTTTAAATACTTTGGCAAAAAAATAGGCATTAATGGCAGAGCAGAATTTTATAATGCCTTCAAAAATGATTATCCAGAAACAGCAATATCTGATGTCTGTTTTTTCTTCAAGATGGTAGATGTAATAGAATATGGCAGCAAAAGACATAGGCGTACAGAGGCTTTTATTAAAGGTATCAATTCGAAGTTTATAGTAGTGAGCTTTGCAACAAAGACTGTTTCAGCAAAGATAATGAATAACCCAAGAAGAAAGTGGTTTGAAGTAATGCTAA
>CAYIYF010000022.1:5777-9564 GCA_964367575.1 Candidatus Woesearchaeota archaeon
GTTTCAGCAAAGATAATGAATAACCCAAGAAGAAAGTGGTTTGAAGTAATGCTAAATAGACTTGGTCATCCTTATGATTATTTTGAAATTGATAATGAGTGCTTTTATGTTGTCAAGAAGTCATTCTGAGATTGCCAAGCACTTTACGCAGTAGAAATAATTAAAACCGCCTATTTTTGTCGGCTCAATTGTCGGCGATTTGCACTTTGAGCACGTTTTCGCTGCTTCACAATCAGTCACTAATGTGCACCCTTATATGAAGAAATTTAAAAAAGTGTTTATAAGCTTTTCTTGGTAGAAATATCCTCTCATGTATTCTCTGTACCGCAGTCAAGGTAATGACATATCTTCCCAGAATGCTTGAAGCCTTGCTTTGTGCATTTTTTTATAGCACTTTCAATTATCCTAAATGCCTCGGCAATATGGTTTTTCTCTATTATGTATGGCGGGATAAGACGGATGCCTCTCTCGCCGCAGCCAATAACTACCAGCCCATTCGTTATGCATTCTATGATGATATCATTACGAATCTTTTTGTTCTGCATATCAAATGCGCACATAAGGCCAATACCTCTTGGATTTAACAAACTTAATTCTTGCATTCTCTTCATGATATGTCGACCATTAACATTATTTTTTGTCAATAATTTATCTCTCTTTATTGTTTTTATTGTTTCAATTCCAACTGCCATATCTATTATTTGGCCACCCCCCCATGTTGAGGATATTGCTCCTTCCTCTTGTGGAAACTGATCTTTGGTTGATACAACTGCTCCAACTTGAAGAGCTTTTGCAGAACTGAAGATATCTGGTTTTATGTTGAAATTCTCAAATGCCCACCATTCCCCTGTGCGGCCCATTCCAGACTGCACCTCGTCTGCTATGTAAGGGATGCTGTTTTCTCGGCATATCTTTCTAATATCTGTCACCATTTTTCTTGGGGCAGGATTATAGCCGCCTTCACCCTGAATGTGCTCTAAAATAACAAAAGCAATGCTTTCTTTGCTGTCTTTTTTTATTAAGCTCTCAAGTTCATTTGCTCCATGCTCTGAAAAAGAAAGTGTTTGCGTTGGTATTGCCAAATAATTCTTCTTATGAACTGGTTTAGAATGTGTCAGAGACAAAGCGCCCAGCGTCCTTCCATGAAATGCATGATCAAATGACAGGCCATATTTTGCTTTCGGTCGTGAACGCATTGCAATTTTAATACAGTTTTCAACTGCTTCTGCGCCAGAATTCACTAAAAACGCGCGATTCATTCCTTTTGTTATTGACAAAAGTTCCTCTATAAAATCAGCATGTAACCTTAAAGCAAAATCCTGGCCAGCATATTTTACTGGATGATGTTTTGAGAAATGTTTTATTGTTGCAAGAAGTTTTGGATGGTTGTAACCTAAAGGTGTTGAAGCAATGTTAGATGCAAAATCCAAGAATGTGTTTCCGTCAAGATCTTTGAAATATGGGCCTTGACCTTGGCCTGAAAAAGCAAAAGGATAATACGAGCTTACAGCACCATTGAGATTTTTTAGCCTGCCAAGAACTTTTTCTGATTTTATTCCTGGAAGTTTTTTTATGTTTATCTTCAAAGTCTTCACACTCTTTTTTGTTTATAAAACAATTTGAACTATATAAATCATTTGAGTAAGTATTATTAAATTTTTTGTGTTTGAAAAAGCAAAATGAACACCTACGGAAGAATGGTTGAAGCGCTAATCAACACTCCAAGAAGCACTATTGAAGCTCTTGTACGGCGTGCTGATGAAAGCAGTGACGACGTGCTGAAAAATGCACTTTATTCTGAAGCACATTACCTCATTTTATTTAACAACGCTCAAGAACTTAGTATGGATTATATTCATGGCGACTTTAGAAAATCAATAAATTTATTTTATTGCGCAAAAAGTGGTGTTGGTGATCATTTGAAAGCAATTAATTTTGCAGAAGCAACAGATTTGCTGAACAATGCAATTGCCAAAAAAATGAAAAAGAAATAAATTATTTTATTCCCTGTGCTTTTGATAACTTTTTAATAATATCTCTAATTTTTTTCTTTTTTTAGGGCTATTGAAATTTACTTTTTTCATAAACTCTTTAAAGCTATCTTGACCACATATTCTTAATTGTTTATTTATTGTTTTTCCATTTTTACCATAATTAAAACCTGCATCGGTTATTGTCACCCCTTTGATACCTAAGCTAAGAAGCATTCTTTTTATTGAGTTGAGGTAATTATTAAGATTTTTTTCGAAAGATATGTTTTTTGTAGCACCAAAAACAATTTCTTTTTTTAGTATATTAACTGTCCCTTCATCATCAAAGAGTGCCTTTAAAAAATTACGTTTTATTTTTAAGTTACCATTTTTTATCCAATCTGGTGTTATTGCTCTTGTTGTTGTTTTGTTGCCTATTGTTGCTCCTGTGCAAATAAGAATATCTTTAAGCAGAGTAGAAAATCTTATACTTTCGCCATGATGACTCCAATGATTAATTGATAAATTTTTTATTGGAATTTTTTTAGCCAACTTGATCATGTTAGAGATAAGTTTTTCATCTTTATTCGTATAACTAAAAACCTTCCTTAAATGCCCATCGCCTAATGCGTGACCAACTAATGCAGATAATATTTCATCTAATTTTATTGGAAAATTTTTAGGTTTTAAATAAGAATAATTGTATCTGCATCTTGGTGTTATTTTTTCAATTAATTCTTTTGGTTTAATTTTTATTTCTTTGCAAATTCTTAACAACAATCCTGCAGATGGATTTTGTTTTTTGTAGAAGATTTTTGCTACAAATCTTCTAGAACATCCTATTGCTAACCCAACATTGCTCTTAGTTTTATACTTTTTTATTAGTAATGATTCGATTTTTTGTAGTTTATCTTTTTTTAATATTACTGCATTTTTTGGATTTATTTCTAAAAATTGTTCAAAAGTAATAATTTTTTCTTTCACACAACAAATTAATTTTTTGTTTATAAAGCTTTTATGGTTGCGGTTGAGAAATGTGAGAAGTGGCTCTAAAATTTTCACTAATTATTTTGAGTTGTCTATTTGAGCTTTTTGCAACCTTCCTGAATAATCAATATATACAGATTTTTCATTCGAAAATTCTTCGATTCCTGCCCAGCCAGCTTCTCTTGTTCCGTTGCCTGTGCCCTTGATGCCACCAAAAGGCAAGTGGACTTCTGCACCTATTGTCGGTGCGTTGACATATGCAATGCCAGATTCAATCTGCTCAATGAAATAGTAGGCATTTGAAATGTTATTCGTGTAAATTGCAGCGCTTAACCCATAAGTAACATTGTTGCAAATGTTTATTGCATCTTTTAGACTGCTTGTTTTTATCAGTGCTGTTGTTGGCCCAAAAATTTCTTCTTGTGCTATGCGCATTTTTGGAGAGACATTAGTGAAAATTGTTGGTTTGTAGAAGAATCCTTTTTTACCAATTCTTTCTCCACCATATAATAATTTTGCATGCTCTTTCTTTCCTATTTCAGTGTACTTGTGAACTTTTTCAAGAGCATTCTTATTTATTAATGGGCCTATATCAGTTGAACTTTTTAATGGATTTCCTACATGCAGTTTACTTGTTTGTTTCAAGAGCATTTCTTCAAATTCCTTGAATACTGAATTATGCACGACAATCCTTGAAGCTGCGGTACATCTCTGACCTGTTGTGCCAAATGCGCCAAATATAACGCCGTTAACTGCGAGTTTTAAGTCGGCGTCATCCATTATCACAATGGGTTTTTTTCCTCCCAGCTCCAAACCTACTTTTTTTAATC
>CAYIYF010000023.1:0-9220 GCA_964367575.1 Candidatus Woesearchaeota archaeon
AAGACACCCAAGAACGGCTGGCAATAAGGCCAACATCAGAAACAATAATGTATGATTCATATTCAAAATGGATTCGTTCTTGGCGTGACCTTCCATTGAAGATTAACCAGTGGTGCAATGTGGTTCGTTGGGAAGTAAAAACAACAAAGCCTTTTATACGGACTCGGGAGTTCTTGTGGCAGGAAGGCCATTGTGTTTACGCAACAGAAGATGAATGCATCAAAGACACTCAAGTATGGATTGATGAATACAAAAGATTATCAGAGGAGCTTTTGGCCATTCCTGTTTTAGCTGGAAGAAAGACAGATTCAGAAAAGTTTGCAGGTGCGGATTACACTTTGACGATAGAAGCAATAATGCCTGATGGAAAATCGCTTCAAATGGGTACTTCGCATAATCTCGGCCAGGGCTTTTCAAAATCATTCGGAATATCTTTTCTCGATGAATCATCAAAGCAAAAAACACCTTGGCAGAATTCATGGGGAGTCTCAACAAGGCTGATAGGTGCTGTTATTATGCTTCACGGTGACGATAAAGGCCTTGTGCTGCCTCCAAGAATTGCCCCAATAAAGGGCGTCATAGTTCCTCTTTTCTTTGAAAATAAAAAATCAGATGTTCTTAAAGAAGCAAAGAAGATATATTCCTTGCTCTCAAGATCTAGCAATATAATCCTAGATGATCGTGAGAATTACTCACCAGGATGGAGATTCAGTGAATGGGAGCTGAAAGGGGTGCCAATAAGAATAGAGATTGGTCCGAAAGATTTGGATAAAAATCAAGTGATAATAGTCAGAAGGGACACCGGAAAAAAAGAGCCTGTAAAAATTTCAAAAATAGAAAAAAGATTCTCTGAGTTGCTGGATGAAATTCAGGCAGACATGCTCAAGAGTGCTAAGAAAGCGCTTAAGGAGTCAATTTTTGAGGTGTCTAGTTACTCTGAATTTAAGAGCATAATAAACAAGAAGAAAGTTGCAAAAGTTTATTTCTGTGGAAAGGCTTCATGCGGGGAAAAAATAAAATCTGAAACAAACGCGACAAGCAGATGCATAGCAAATGAGTCAAAAGGCAGATGTGTTTGTTGCGGCAGTGATGCAAAGATTAATGTCTACTTCAGCAGGTCTTACTAATCAAACAAGTTGTTTATCCAGTTCAAGAAATTTCCATACCATGGGATGTTATTGACATTGATGGAAATGGCTTTTTGTTCAATATACTCAACTCCAAGCCTGTCTTTATATTTGACCTCAAACTTCAGGTCATCAAGTAATTGTCTTCCGACTGTGTTCACCGTTATTGTTTTTACTTCATCTTTTTCAAAGAATTCATACTCCAGTTTGCCAAATTCAAATTCTATTCTCAGGTCATTCACGTCGGTGTTGGACCTTACCTCAAAGCTTATTTCAACATCATCCTCGTAATCAACTTCGCTCGGCTCAGGATTGCTCAGCATTATCTCAGGCACAGGTATTACTTCAAGGTTCAGATACTCGTATTTTACTTTATCATTGCTTTCAAGAATGATTGGAATTCTTATAGGTTCATTCACGTCAAAGCTCTCGGCTTTTGTTTTCTTCTCTCCTGATGATAGGGTCATCTTGCTGCATTTTTCCTGAAAGCATAAATCAAAGCTTATTTTTTCGTTCTCATTATTCTTGAAATTGCACGTTATTTCAGCAGCATCGCCGGAATAATAAACATCCTTGTCAGGCTTGCAGTTGACAGCAACCTCATTCATCACGCTTTTCTTTTCCCTTTCTTCATGACCTTTTACAATCGCATTTGCCCAGTCATTTGAGTATCCTTCAAACTTATCCCCGTATTTTATCGTGGCGCTATCAAACTCTCCATACATGCTTTGGGTCTCAATTGTTGTTGTGTAAACATAGGCGGGGTCAGCATCAGGCAGTTCCGCAATCCAGTAAAGGCTTTTTTCTTCATTAGGTTCTAAAAGAACGCTTTTCACATTCTTTTCACTTAGGCTTGGCGCTTTGGTGACAATAATCTTTGGTGCAATGTAGTAATCATTTATGTTTTTTATCTTGATTTCAACAGGAATGTGGCTTCCGAATTTTGCAACAGTTTTCACAGGCAGGACTTCTAGTTCAACTGCTCCTGGTTGTTCTGGCCCTATCGTCAGGGCATTTGTTTTTATGTCAAGTGTGCCGACTTTTATTTCAGCGCCATTTGATTTCCAGGCATACTTTGCAGTTGGGCTTCCAGAGTCAACATCATCCTTAAGATTTAGATGTGAAGGATCAATCCAGCCAAATTCTGCAAACGTCACGTCAAAAGGCACCCATCCATATTCTGGAAAGTAAACCTCTGCCCATCCATGAGCCCCCCATTCATAGCCGACATTCGTGTAAACCATTCCAGAGACAAACCTTGCAGGTATGCCGACAGACCTTAAGAATGATATGAAAAGATTGGTCATTTCATCGCACACGCCTTCCTTCTTTTCCAGCACCCAGCTGCTTGGCTGCACAACTTCAGCAGTCAAAGTGCTTAGGTTGTAATTTATATTGTTGTTTGTCCATTCAGCGAGCTTGAAAACAACTTTGTAGAAGTCATCTTCGACGCCGATGATTTCATTTGCCTTCTTCTCAATCTTTGCGTTTATGTCAATGAACTCAGTTGCTTGTGTGTATGTCAAGAAATTTGAATCTATTTTCTTAACAGGAAAATCTATCTTTTTGTCAATTCTTGATATCTGGTTGTTGACCATTACTTTGGCAGTATACCCATAGTTTATTGTGTCGCCAGAAAAATCATTCCATAAGTAAGTTATTTCATTTTCTTTCTCTTCTATTATCCCGCTTGGTGTTGAAAATGGCTTTATGCTCTCAACAGTTTGCCTTTCATCATTTTTTGGAAAGAAAGATAAATCGCTTTTTATGTATTCAACTTTATGGTTTGATGAGGTGTACTCAACGCCAACATCATTAGATATATACATTTCAAGCTCAAGGTATTGAAGATTGTTATAATTCTCAATTTTTTCTGTTGTATCCTGCGAGTAAGATGCTGGAATAAAAAAAGTGAAAATTATTAAAATAATTGCAAAAAACCCTTTTTTCATCGTATCAAACTAAGGAGTTATCTCCTTTTTCTGCCCCTTAGAGCGATTGCCCGTATAATCCATACAGCAATGGCCCATGGGATAAGAAGAACAATCCATCTGAGTATGCTATTGATGCTGTTGACGAAGTTTTGGACAAGCTCAGCAAAATCAACGAATTCAGTATAAGCATAGTCTGACTGCTCTTCCCTTACAGTAAGATAAACAGCGGAATAATCAACTTGCTGGTCGATGTTTGTCAAGGACTCTTCAATGTATTTGATTCTTCTTTCCTGGTCAAATATTCTGTCACTCAAGTCAATCTTCTCAGCAACATTAATTGTTTGTTCAAGCATTTCTTTGTATCGTTTCAATCTTTCTTTTTCAGTTTCCAAGTCAATCTTCAAGTTTTTGTGCGTCCCAGTAACATCAAGCATGTTCTCGTTGAAATATGTTATTTCACCAACTTCTTTTAGTTGTACAACAACAGCGTCATACTTCTTTGTTTCAACTTTTATTTCATAGCTTGCTTCATAGTATTCTCTTCGTTCAGAGTCATACTTATTTGTATTTTCATTGAGTAATAATGCATCAGATGTTTTAAGAATTGCTTTTACTTTTTCAGTTGCTTCTTGGAACAATCCTTTTTCAACTTCTGTTGTTATGGATGCCGTTTTTGTGATTATTCTCTCATCAACACCAGGAGCAAAGTCTCCGTTCGCGTTAGGGGCAATTGTTCTTCCAAAGATCCCACCAGAATCATAAGCAACTTCAGGATAACCCATCTTTTGTCCAAGAGAGCTTGCAAAGCTGCTTCCAAGTTGTGTTATTGGCATGATAGGATTGCAGGAAGTGAAGAATAAAACAATAAGTAAAATGCCTATTAAAAGCCAGTTTTCCTTTAATTTTTTAAATTGTTCTGATAAACTCATTATGGCCTTATGGTTTGAATCTACTTTTTAAGCTTTTTCTATTGCAGTATATTTAAATAGAACAATCAAATATCTAAAATCATGCAGGTGATGGTTGAAAAAGAGGCTGAAGACTTCTTGGAATCAAGAGGCTTTAAAGTTGCACAGAGAAAAATCTGTAAAAATCTTTCAGAGACGCTAAAAGCAGCAAAAAAATTCAGCTATCCGATTGTAATGAAGGTTGTTTCTAAGAAAATTCTGCATAAGTCTGATGTTGGAGGAGTTGCTTTGGATATAAAGAGCGATAGCGAGATTAAAGAAGAATTCAAGCGCATGAGCAAGCTGAAAGGCTTTGAAGGTGTCATGCTGCAGCATTACATTGAAGGGGTTTACGTTCTCCTTGGCTTGAAAAAAGATCCAACATTCGGCCATGTGGTTGTTGTAGGCGCAGGAGGAATTTATACAGAATTGTTCAAGGATGTTTCATTTCGAGTTTGCCCAATAACAAGGCACGATGCTCAAGAAATGCTAAAAGAAACAAATTTCTATAATGTTCTTAAAGGTGCTCGTGGAAAACATTATGTAATTGCGCCAATAATTGAAACGCTTGTTAAAATATCACATCTCGCAGAAAAACATCCAGAAATAAAAGAACTCGATATTAATCCGATGATAATTGACAATAGTAATGGAAAGATAGTTGACGCTAGGATTATTTTTGAGTAGCCTTCTTCTTGTATTCGTTTCTTATAAATTCTACAAATTTTGGAAAATCTTCCATCTTCACAGCGCCGCCGCATGCATGCGGATGTCCTCCGCCATAACCATGAAATTTTTCAAAGGCTTTTTTTAGTATGGGCAGTATTGGTTTTTCACCCTGGCTTCTGAAGCTCATCCTGACATCTCCTTCTTTCTCTCTTCCGATTATCAGTGCTTTTGGGTTAATCCTGTGGAGAAGTTCATTTGAAAGTATGCTTGTATAGCTGTTTTTTCCGCCGGGATAAGTGTAGACAAAAACATCATCTTTTTTCTGTGCAAGCGCGTCATTCAGCAATTCTTCATATTCTTTGTTAATTCTCTCAAAATGTTTGTAAATAATTTTCCCATAGAATGTTTTTTGTTCAAATATCTCTAATGGGTCTTCAATTTTCTCAAGGGCATCAAGGTATTTGTTCATCTCATCATTGGAGCCTTTCATACAGAAATACCAAACCTTGACAAGCTTTCCATAAACAGTATCAAAGATTAATTGTGGTGGTGTTTTATTCTTCACGCTTCCAAGAAGTTTCTTGTGCTTGAATTTATTCAACGTCTTTGCGTCAGGAATATGCCAGTCAGCTATAATACCAATAACAGCAAGCCATTCATTTTCATTAGTAACACGGTAAGCCCAGTAACTAGTTGGCCTATTGTCTGGTTTTTTGCTGTTCATCGGATTGTAATAATTTACGCCTTCAATCTTCACAGGAGGATGATGGTCAATGCTTACTATTGGGGAATGTATTATGCTTGCTGTCTCGTTGGTTAATGTGGGTACATCCAAAAAGACAACAAGATCAGGATTATGCCTTTTTACAGCTGCTCTTATGACCAGTTCTTCTGATTTAGGAGAAGCCTTCAGGCAGAGTCTCTCTCCTTTCTTGTATTTCTTTTTTAGTAGCAAATAAGAAGTCAATCCATCAGGGTCATCATCAAATATGAACAATGGTTTCTTTGATTTTTCAAGAAACTCCCTTATCTCCTTTATCTGCTTTGTTGTTAACACATAACTATTGTTTTTATAAACATTTATAAATCATTCCTTGCTCTTAACAGCATGTTGGAAGAATTCATTTCTGCAATGCCTTTATGGCAGAAGATATCTGCATATGCCTACCTTCTCATCGGTTTTTTCATATTTGCAAAAACAAGCAACATGAAAGTCATGGGCTATCCGGTAATCAAGCTTAAATGGAGAATCATTTTGGCAGTATTCTTCCCAGTCATTTTTGTTCTTGGAATCTTGTTAGGCGCCGCAGCGCTTGGGATTGGATTGGCATTTTTTGCTTTGATGGCCCTGCTCAGCATTTTTACAGGCAAGCAAATAAAACGTCCGAAGCTACCAAGAATAAGAATTAATCTTCGTATAAGAGAATAATTATATGTCCAGTCTTCTTCTCTTGTGTCTGATAACAGCAGCTCTGCTAGGTCTTAACTTTTCAGTTCCTTTGCCTTTGTGCATAAATCCTCTTGCCTTGTCTCCAGCACGTGTTAATCCTCTGAAAACTCTTCCAGTGTGCTGCTTTTCAGTTAACCATTTTAATTTTGGATCATTGATTATCGCTGGGTGATTCTTGTCAACTAATATCACTTCATACCAAATAAATCTTCCATCTTCATTCGCGTAATAGCTGTTTAAAACTTCGCAGTTGATGAATTTCTTATTTGCTCTCTGCTCGCAAATTTGCTGGTAATTCATTCCAAGAATTTTCTTTCTTCTTCTTGTTCTTGGTCTTTTTCCACCCTTCATCAATGGTCTTTGTCTTCCGCCTCTTAACACTCTTGTACGAGCAAGAATTATTCCTTGTTTTGCACGATAGCCGAGGCTTCTGGCCTTGCTTAGATTTGTTGGCCTTGCTATTCTTTCAACAGCATTAGAACGTCTCCATTCTGCCAGCCTGTTTCTTCTCAATTCAGGTGGCTCATTTTTTACACTTTCTCGAATAGCTTTATACAACGACATCTGGCACTTCCATTATTATGCATCAAGAGCAGTTCAGGCGAGTGAAGCCCACATTCTGCTGTCAGTTGGCTTGAAAATTAACCTTTTAAGACTTTTGGTAATGCGTTGAAATGCTTTATAAAAGTTCTATACTTCAACCTATACACTTTCTTTCAGTCATCTTTAAATAACATTACCATTCAATAATGGTTACAAATGTTAAATCATTTTTTCAAGGCGATTATAGGATTAACGCTTGTGGTATTATCGCTCATGCTTCTGACATATTCTTCATGGTACACAGCAACAGCAGCAGTAATCAAAGGCGGAATTGTCCTCATTATACTTCTTATTGGTTTAGGCTTGGTATTCCTGGGGTTAACAGAGTTAAAAGAGGCAGCCTAAACTTTTCCATAACGCTTAAATCTCTTTCTTTAATATTGTTTTCATGCCAGAAATAAACAAGACTTTCTATCCGCGATCAATCCAAGAGTGGCGTACATGGCTACAGAAGAATCACATAAAAGAAACAAAAATAGTAGCAATTCGCTACAAGAAACACACAAAGAAACCTTCTCCTAGTCATCGAGAATTAATGCACGAAGCAATTTGTTTCGGTTGGATTGATACAACGGTCAAACGCTTAGATGAGGACAAGTATATTGTATTCTTTGTGCGAAGAAATGATAAATCTCGCTGGAGTAAGAACACGTTGAAGTATGCAGAGCAAATGATTAAGGAAAAAAGAATGGCTCCTGAAGGATTGAAGCGATACCAAGAAGGAGTCACAAGACCTGTTATTGATCATGGTTTTGCAAAAGACATGCCTCCTCAAAAAGAATTGATTGAAGCTTTGAATAAAGACAAAATAGCAAAGAATAACTTTGAGACATTAGCACCTTCACAAAAGAGATATTTTATTTGGTGGATTGAAAAAGCAAAGCGTCCAGAAACACGAAAGAAAAGAATAAAGCAGGTTGTTGAACTGTTAAAGAAGAATAAGAAGACGATGATATAAGTCAGTAACTAATCACAGAAAGTTGCTTAATTTTCTCAAAATGTTTTGCATTTCTCGTAATAATCTTTGTTATACCATTTGCAATAAGTATCCCTGCAATAGCGCAATCAACTTCTTCAATTATCTTTCCTTGTTTTTTAAGAGTCCAGAATATTTTTGAAGCTTGTTCACAAGCCACACCAGACAAATCAAGAGTTTGTATCTTATTGAAAAAATCTCTGTAGTATTCTGCTTCAAGAGTATGTTTCTTATTTTCGGGGTCTATTCCAAAGAACAACTCAAGATAGCTCATCATTGTAGCAACATAGGGTTCTTGATTACTTTGCAGAACTTCCTTGGCTTTTTCATTCCCTTTGAAAATGTCTATGATGGTGCAGGTGTCAAGACCAATCATTGTGGCCTCCTGCTAAAGGATTTCCTAAGATTTTGCATGTTTTTTTCTCTTTCGCCCCAGTCTACATCCTTGAGAACCCCAAAAAAATCCAAGGGGTCGTTCTGATCCTTTTTAAAACTAAGGATAACATCAGAGAAGCTCTTTTCTTTCGTTTTGAGCCGTTTCAAGAACTCATAGGCATCTTTCTTCACAGATATGTTAACACTCGCCATATGAGTGCATAGTATGTGCACATATATAAAGCTTTCCAGTAAAAAATCGTAAAGTATTCAAAAGAATTTTGTCAACTTTGTCTGTGTTTTAACTGCAGTTAACAGTTTGCTTCTTTTCAGTATCTCATCAGAATCAAAACCTAATTCTTCTCGCACAATAATCTTTCCTTTGTTGAGCATATCCTGCATAGTATCTAAACGCATCTGTACCGTATTCATGGTTTTTCTCATGGCTTCTCGTACAACCCACACTCCTAACCCAGCCCAGTAATCAGGAGTCTCAAAGCGCAGCACAAGAGCGGAAGCCTGCCTTTTTATTGCCTTAAGGTATTCGACTAAGGGCAAACGAGCAGAATAATAGCCCCCCACACAGTTACTGGCATAATCTTTTCTCCCTTCATACGTTTCATAGTCTGTTGAAACAGTCAAGTTTTTGGAAGGATTCCAAGAGCTTCCTGGAAGGTACATCTCAAATAACTCAAAAGAAAATATATCTGGAAACAAATAAACAATATAATAATTACCTAAGAAATTTCCAAAGAAAAGCCGATAATTATCAATAACAGAAAAATCTTTGACTTCCTCAATAATCTGTTTTCCAAGTGTATCATCAACAGTCGTAATTGACCACCTTGTCGGAACCAATCGTCTGTTCTTTCCAATGCCAAGAGTGCCCAAAGATAATATCTGCGATAACTTTTGGTCATCAATGTTTTTCTTGTACAAATACTGAATTGCTTCAGATGCTTTCATGTCAGTGTCATAGTAAGCCTTCTCAATCTGCTTGTCAACTTTCACATTCTCAGTAAGTTGCACATCTCGCAGCTCAGCTTTTGCGCCAACAGGCTTCGTAACCCTGTCAAATTTAAAATCAAGCCGTACTTTTTTCTTTAATCGAAATTCCATGTCAGTTGCTTTCTTTGCCA
>CAYIYF010000024.1:0-9097 GCA_964367575.1 Candidatus Woesearchaeota archaeon
AGAAAAATGACTTTCGGGGTGTTCCAAATTGGAAAAGCATTCAGAAATGAAATAAGCCCTAGACAGAGTCTTTTAAGATCGCGGGAGTTCACACAGGCAGAAGGTCAATTGTTTATCAATCCTGCTGAAGAGAATAACTGGGAGAAATATGATACAGTAAAAGACACTTCATTGCCGCTATGGGATTACAAAACACAAAAAGCAAATGAAAAGCAGAAGATTGTGAGCGTGAAAGAGGCTATCAATAAAAAGTACTTCACAACAAAAGCATATGCGTGGTGCGTATGGCTTGCTTACCAGTTGTTTGTTAACATAGGAATCCCATCAGATAAAATACGCATACGACAACATGATCCAGAAGAAAAAGCGTTCTATGCGAGAGATGCATGGGATATTGAGGTAGAACTTAACAGCTTTGGATGGATAGAAGTCTGCGGAGTGCATGACAGAGCAGATTATGACCTGAAACAACATTCGAAGTTCTCAAAGCAAGATTTAACTGCAAAGGATGAAAAAGGAAATGAGTTTACACCGCATATCCTTGAGATTGCTTTTGGAATTGATAGGCCTGTGTTTGCTTTACTTGATTTGTTTTATTCAAAGGTAGAGAAAGATGAAGGAAAGACTATTTTTAATGTCCCTTATCACTTGTCTCCTGTCGATGTAGCAATATTCCCTTTGATGAAGAAAGATGGATTGCCTGAAGTTGCCTTAGGGATAAAATGCGAACTTGAGAATGAGTTTGTTGTTGAGTATGATGAATCTGGCAGTATTGGAAGAAGGTACTTGAGGGCTGCAGAGGTCGGAACTCCTTACTGCATTACTATAGATCATGATTCTCTTAAGAATAAGGATTGCACGATACGAGATCGAAATAGTGAGAAACAAAAGAGGGTTAAGATAAAGGAAGTAAAAGAGGCTCTTAGAAGACTTCTCGCAAAAGAAATTTCTTTTGAAAAAATTTAGTTACTTTGATGGGTTATAATAATCTAAATCAGACAGTTCTTTATATGTCTTGCAGCCATAATAGTGGGTGCCTGTTTGATAATAAAACTTTATACTGCACCTTCTCAATTTGTAATTTGGAGCAAAAATTTTTTCTTTGTCCTGAATATCTTCAAGAATTTGATCTTCTAAAGTTTTTGCTTCTTGAGCTTTTGTCAAAAGAGTATTTTGTGTGCTGGGAGAAAGTGCAAAAAGCATAATTGATGATAGAACAATCTTTCCTAAACTTTTTCTCACATAATTAATTGTGTGCCTTCAGATTTAAAGGTTTCGCTATAGTCAGGCAGGCTTTTAAATTAAGTTTCTACATTATTTTATGGGCCGGTAGTTCAGCTCGGTAGAACGCTCGCATATGTTAAAGACAGCGAAAGGCAAGTTTTACCCAGATTGTGAGAGGCGATGGGTTCAAATCCCGTCCGGTCCATTTTTATAGCAATAAAATTCGAAGAAAATCAAGAAAGAGCAGTTAACTATGAAAAAAGAGAGAAAAATTAATGCAGTAATATTTGATTTAGGTAACACTTTAATAAAAACAAAAAAGAAGTATAAACTGTATTTCAATCGCAAATATAATCTTAATTTTTCTGGAAAGGAATATGTAAGAATTTTTAGCGATGTTTTCAATAAAAAATGTTGGAAGGATATTGAAAAAGCTTTTTGTGAATTTGCATGGCGATGTGGAAAGAAAAATAACAGGGCGTTTATAGATGATCTGAGAAAGATGTGGAATAATGAGCACAAAAACAATCTTCTTTTCGAGGCAACAAAACCAGTCCTTAATCAATTAAATAAAGAGGGATATAAAGTTGCTCTCCTTTCCAACCACACCCAAAGATGCCGCGAGATTCTTGATTATCACGGCATTACGCCCTATTTTCATGTTATTGGCGTTTCTGCTGAACAAAATATATGCAAACCAAATGTTCGCTTCTTTCGCTATGTGCTAAAGCATCTTAAGGTGAGGCCTGAAGAAGCATTAATGGTGGGAGATAATTACAAAAAAGACTATCTGCCTGCGAAAAAGCTCGGAATGCATGCTCTACTAGTTGAGCGTGGGAAGAAAAGATACAGGCATTCTATAAGGAATTTAAAGCAGGTTAAAACTTATCTGAAAAGGCATAAGCATTAGTTTTAAATAATCATCAAAGAAACATCATAAATATGGGAAGAAAGTCTAAGAATGTAAGATATCTAAAATCCAAAAGAAGGACTATCATGGCCATTATAGTGAAGTTCAGAGCTATTAAAAAGAAGAAAACATTTATTAGAGAAGAAAAACCAAGAGAAATAAGAAAGCAAAAATTCAAAAAAATAAAAGTAGACAGGTCAAAAAGAATAGGATGGTTAAAGAAAATGAGGGAAAAAGCAAAAGATTGGAAGAATAATGAGTGCATATTCTGCAAGATAATAAGAAATGAAGTTCATTCAAACATCGTTTACGAGGATGAATACTCACTAGTTGTTATGGACATATTCCCTACAACTATAGGGCAAACACTTTTGATTGTGAAAAAGCATGAGGATTACTTTTTCAATCTTGATGGAGAAACTTACGCGCACACCATGCAAACAGCAAGAAAGATTATAAAAGCAACAGACAAGACATTCAAGCCAATAAGAACATGTCTGCTTGTAGAAGGTTTTGAAGTTCCGCATGCCCACATCAAGCTTTACCCATGCTATGAAGAGCATTTTTCATTAAAGCTGCTTGAAAACAAGCCAACAGAGGATGAATTGAAAAAACAAGCGGAAAAAATAAAAACAAACTTGACAGATAGTTAAGCACAAAATAATTTGTAGAGTTTATCAAAAATGAGGTACGCATGAAGAAAAAAAGTCATTTCCTGTTTCATGATTTTCTGGTTATTAGCTTCGGCATTATAGTGGCCATACTATTGGTAAAAACAGATGTAATATCTAATCTGCTCACTGCAACAAAAGAGATTGAAATTATAAGTATATTTGTGTCTGGGATGTTTTTTACTTCTATATTTACTACTGCCCCTGCAGTAGTTGCTTTAGCAGAAATATCACTGCATATCGATTCTCTTTTGGCTCTCGCATTCTTTGGGGGCCTTGGAGCAATGGTTGTTGATGTCATACTTTTTGAATTTGTAAAGAATAATTTTTCAGAGCATATAATGGCAAATATAAAAAAGAAACGTCTTCGGCATAAATTGCAGCACATCTTCAGTTCTAAGCTATTTAGAGTTTTCAGCTTTGTTATAGGCGGGTTGATTATAGCTTCGCCATTGCCAGATGAGCTCGGGATAAGCCTTATGGGATTGTCAAAAACGAGAGTTTCATTGTTTATGATTCTTTCATTTATTTTCAATTTTATAGGCATCTTTTTTGTCGGTCTTGCCGCCAGAGTACTATTCTAAGCAAAGCAACTCTTTTAAAGAGAATTTCTGGAAACTTCAGTATTATTGGCGCTGTAGCTCAGCCTGGTTCAGAGTGCATGTTTCATAAGCATGGGGTCGAGTGTTCAAATCACTCCAGCGCCATTGTTTTATATTGGGACATTCGAAAAGTAACTGTTGATTCCTTTTTGTAATAGCAATGTTTCTTTCTTTTAAGATGTTCTTTTGAAAAGCTTGACAATCTTTGAAGTATTTCAAGAATTTTATACCTCTTTGATTATGCTTATGATTAACAAAGCCAATAAAGTGTTTAAAAAGCAATAGATTATCAACACCATTAAATTGAATCTTGTAGCATGGAAGTTGTGTTTGCCATATCTTTTTATCCCTACATCGATAGAACTTTCCATACAAACCAATACCTTTAAGATAATCAAAAACCTGTCTTAATAATTCTTTATGCGTAACTCTTATTTCTACTCTTGGATAAAACTTTATATGATTTTGTGTTATACACAAACATCCGTCAGTTGCAAAAAATCCTTGTGTAATGAATTTTAAAAGACTTTTTTTGTAGAAAAATTCTGGAATTATAATTTTTGGCCCTTTTTTTCCTATTGGAAAACCATAAGAATGTATTAATTTGAATAATCTTTTATCATGGAAATTTATCTCTATTGCCCCATATTTTTTTCTTTGCTTAACATTTATCTTTTTTCCCCTGAAATATTCAAATAAGGGAACGACTATTTCTTTAAAGAACTCGTTATCATCATAAAAACTACAAGTCACACAAACTATAAAATACTCTTTTCCATGTTTATCCCTATATTGTGAGAGGCATCCATCTCCAAGCATTATCCCGTATAACAGAGCAAATTTCTCATAATCGTCTAATAATTCTATATTCCGCTCCATTGGACTGCAAATATCTCTTGGATTAAATCAATTTCCTATGTAGGTGAGAAGTGCGATTTGTTGAAAGATTTTCGGATATTTATTGCGGCAGCTCGGCGCTCATCAAGAATTTAATATGGTCATTCTTCAACTTTTTTAGCTTTTTTTTGTTTTGTATTGTGCCGTTCAGCATCTCTGAAACTTTTTCTCCTCCAAGTATTTGTGGCAGGATGACATAGTCTGCTCCTTCATCATACAAGTCAAGAGCGCGCGTGACATTGTTTGCAGTCAAAATAACTGCAACATTTTTTCCAAACTTTCTAAAAATTTTAGTGACCATGATATTGTCGTCAAATAAATGTACTGTCGAAATGACTATCTTTGGCTTGTAGCTTTTTATCTCATGCAAAACATCAGGGTCTGCTATGTCTCCATAAAGACAAGGAATTCTTTTTTGAATAAGACTTTTTATAATCTCTGGGTTGTAGTCCACAACAAGGATCTTTTTTTTATTTTTTATAAGGTTCTTGAGTAGGCTATAACCTATCCGTTGCTGTCCAAGAAGGATTATGTCATACTGTTTTTTCTTTTCATGATGTGCAAGTTGATCTTCATATAGCTTTTTTCTTTCAAATATGCCTAAAAACTTTGCAAGCTTGACATAAATTTTTTCATTGTTTGTAATAAGATATGTAGATACTGCTATGGTTATAATACCCACAGATGAAACTATTGTTGTTGCATTCATTGAAATGTGGCCTAATTGTTTTCCCATTGCAATCATTATCAAACTGAATTCACTTATTTGCGCTATATTAAGGCCGGTAAGGAAGGATGTTCTGCTCTTGAACCCCAAAAAGCCCATTATTATCATGACAAGAAGGGTGTTTCCTATAAGAACAAACAATGAAAGCCATATTATTGTTGGGATGTTGCTTATGAAGGATGATGGCTCGACACTAGAGCCTATGATAAAAAAGAAGAGTATCACGAAAAAATCTCTCAAAGGCCTTACCTTGTTGGATATCTCCATGTTGTATGGCAGGGATGCAAGGCATATTCCTGCGAGAAAAGCACCTATCTCAATACCAAAACCAAGCATATGTGCTATTATAGAAAATGTGAAGCACCAAGATACAGCAGACAAAAATAATGTCTCTTGTGAGCGCGCTACACGCTCAAAGAATTTTGTCAAGAAGAATCTTGTTGCTAGGTAAGCTATTCCAAGAAGTATCAGCCCATTTATCAGTGCAAAACCAAAGCTCGACACTAGTTCGTTGGTTTTAAAGCTTGATAGAAATATTAAAATAAACACTGCAACCGCATCCTGCACCAGCAGAAACCCTATTGATATTTTGCCATAAAGTCTTTCTATATCTTTTTTATCTGATAATAACTTTACAACAATAATTGTGCTGCTGAAAGATAATGCAACTGAGATATAGATTGATTCTATTAAGCTAAAACCAAGAAGCTTTAAAATAAAATATCCCATGAATGATGTGAAAAAAATCTGGCCTATGCCACCAAGAAATGAGACCTTGCCAACCTCCTTTAAAAGTCTGACATTCAAGTTCAGGCCAACAATAAACAGTAGGAATGCTATGCCTATCTGTGAAAAAGCCTGAATTGTCGCGCCTGCTGTAACTAAGTTAAGAAAAAATGGACCCATTATTATGCCTGTCAGCATATAGGCGGGAATTGCTGGCTGCTTTAGATACTTGAATATTATCGTGAGAATTGTTGCGATGATAATAATAATCCCCAAATCAAAGAATATCCTTTCCATTGCTCACCTCTTGCTATTGCATGAGCGCTGCTATTTTTAATAGTTTTCTTTTAATAAATCAATTCTAAGTTTTTTAGAATTTCTTGCACTCCACATTGATGCATGCGTTGAGATGGCTTCTGAAGCTGTGGGTAACTCATTTTTTCTTGAGTGTTATTTCTATTGTTGATACTCTGACATCCCTGCCTTCTTGGTTTTTGAAGCCTTCGCTGTTTGTTATTATGTTACTGACAAAAACTTTGTTTTCCAAGAATCTTTTTGTCGTTACTTCTGCAATGTCGACTGCCTTGCTTATGAATTTGCCTCGAGCTTTTATTACTGACTCATTTGCTCCTTGAGTTGTAAACTGCATAACGACTCCGGTTACATAGCTCCTGGCTTTTAGGTTGTTACACCTAGAAAACTTTCATGAATGGTTTGTTACCAACAAACACAACCTGGTCGTCTGCATTCTGTCTCTGGTTTTCAATTGTTTTTTCTTTCATTGGGATACCTTTCAAATTGATGGTATTATCTGTTCTATGGAGAATATACTTATATAAATTTTGGTGCTGATGTGAAAAACTGTTATTACATTGATAACTTTTAAAACTAAAGCTCTTTCTCGTTCTTCACAAGCCTTGCAGCATAGCCTGCAATGATGTTTCTAAGCTTCTTTCCAGAGAATGTAAGCATCTCTTGAACGATTTTCTTGTTATGCTCAAAATCATCTGTAAATGATGCTCTTTGGGCGTCTAATAGCTTCAAAGTGGATCTTTTGATTAATTGAGTCTTAATTCTTCCCATGAGAAAATGGCTTGAAATTTGTTATTTAAGCCTTTCTGTTACTCTTTAGCCTCACGGAGTTTTTATTGCTTTTTTGCTCTTTCAACTCTTGCTATAATTTCTGTTCTATAGTTATAGGTATTTGCCCATTGTGCATAACCAAACCACCCTTCGAAAAATCTGCCGAAAGATATATAAGCCTAAAAATATTAAGATAAAAAAATGAAAGAAAAGTTTAATGTCATTGTAGAGCAAGGTGAAGATGGTTATTTAATTTCAGATGTCGTTGAACTTCCAGGTTGCCACACACAAGCTAAAAACTACGATGAATTAATACAACGAACAAAAGAAGCAATTTCCTTATATCTTCATGTAAAGAAACAAGATTACATCAAGCCTAAATTTTTGAGTTTGCAACAAATAGAGGTTTGATATGACTAAATTGCCTTTAATGAATGCCATAGAGATAGCCAAAGTTCTTAAAAAATTAGGATTTGAGTGCAAAAGACAAGAGGGAAGTCATATTTTCTTTGAGCATAAAGATGGCAGAACAACAGTTATACCTAATCATGGTGGTGAAGATGTTGATAGAGGACTTCTTAATAAAATAATAAAACATGATTTGCAAATAAAAAGAGAAGAATTCTTAAAATATGTATGATGTTATAATCTGGCAGTTAACATAATAGGCATAATAAAAAGTTTACCTCTGAAAATAAATTTTATTGATTTTTCTATTGTAAAAATAATAAAAATATCCTATTTTTTCACGCGCGCGACGCGTACCCCGAGCTATTTTCTTGGTTATTGTAAAGATTTTTGCCATTTTTCCTATGTTTTTACGTATAATTAACACTACTTCTGTAAAATATATATTAAGATGTAATATATAAAGCTTTCTATTATTTATTACTCTGGAGTAGTTAAATTAGTGTATATAAACAAGTTTATCTTTAATGATGCTACAATTATTCCTTGCTGATGAAAATTCGGAAAATCTATCGATAAATATATAAACATCTTAGATTTTAAAGTGGTATGAAACAAGAGATGATAACCACTCCAAAAAGAGAATATAAAAGATTGAAGGTTTTAGAAAAGATAGAATCTGACATAATTGAGGAATACAAACAAATCGTGCAAGACTTAAAAGATGGCAAGTTTATTGAGTGTTAGTTATTGTTTAAATGCATCATAAGCGTACTTTTTTAATTCTGGAAAGAATAGCTTAATTTCATCAATTGTAGTCTGCTGATATTTTTTGTTGCTACATCCTACTAAAAGAATTACTTTTATATCATCATATACTAAGAAATAAATGCGCTTTCCTCCAATCTTTTTTTCTCTGAAAAAATTATATGTTAACCATTTGCCTGCTAAAATACCTTTTTTTAAATTCATGATAAATTTTTCTAATTCTTTTATTTCGTGTTTGTCTAATAGTTTTTCTGCTTTTTTCTGAAATTTTGGTTCTTTGAAAACTCTGTACATGTCAAAGAAATTATTTTAATTCATTATAAGAGTTTATTCAAAATTTTCGTAAAATTCACAGTTTTTCCAAAATGTAAATCTTCCTTAGTATCTTGCCGTTGTGTAACTTGTAATCAATAGGCACTAGAGTGTTGTTTAAAGGCTGATAAATGTTGAACTTATGCTTTTCGAGCATTGATTGGAATCCTATTCTTATTATTTTATTATTGCGTGTTTTAAAAGTGGGCACTACGATAGCCATCTTAGAGCCTTGCTTTAGAAGTTTTGAAGCCTGTATAAGGAAGCTTTCATAAATCCTTGAAACTTTTGCTGCTATCTCTCTTGCTTCTCCTTCCCAAGGCATTTTTTTCAGATAAGGCCCTAAATATGGCTCTGTAGCAATTGCACCGATGTTCTTGAGCTCTTTTGAGAGCCTTGCTACATCGAGGATTTTTACTCCTGGGTTTGTATTGAAATGAAATTTATTTCTGGCCCAAGAAATATTTGCTTGTGATTTTTTTACTATATTTAGATCATTGTCAGTTCCCATTGCATTTATTCCCATCAATGAAGCTTCCTGTATTATTGTTCCAAGACCAACAAAAGGATCAAGAAGTGTATCATTTTTTTTAGGCTGTGCAAAATTAATCAATATCTTTGCGAGTCTTACTGAAATAACCTGCAAGGGATCAAAATAAGGACGAACTTCATCGCGATCACCGTATGACTTTGGATCAGAAACAGCAACAACTCTGTAAACATTATTCTTGCATAAAGTCAATTCAAAATCAAGATTCTTCGATTTTGA
>CAYIYF010000025.1:0-8884 GCA_964367575.1 Candidatus Woesearchaeota archaeon
AAGAGAAGGTGTGCCTACTTCTTTATTTTCGAAATATTCTGGACGAGAGTTTGGAGGAAAATAAATATACTTTGCTTTGTCAAATAAAGCATTTACTTCTGTTGTTGCTGTAGTTGTTGCGGCTGAATCATCAGTAAGAGGATTGTCATGCAATATTTTTCTTTTGTGAATTTCTATTTCTGCGTTTTTTACATCCTGCAAGTTTGGCACGTCAGTTTTTGGTATTAAATTACTTGAACTTATCTCAGTATTTTCAATTCGAGAATTAAGGTAATCTGAAATTTCTAGCTCGTCAATGAAGGCTTCTTGATCCAGATTTGACTTCCTTAAATCACTAAGAGCCTCTTGCTGCTTGACCCATACCTGTGCAGAAAGCTTTTGCAAGTCTTTTGGTGGAAGACGTGCTTCGCTTGTATTCCCAAATGTTTCAAGAATGGTTCTCTTGTTTTCCCTATTTCTTACTTGATACAACTCGGCCAAATATGCCTCTTTTGTTGCATTATTGCCTGGATTCTCTGTTGACACCTTTTCAAGTTTTGCTAGATTTTTTATCTCATTTCTATTTGAGGGTGTTATCTTGAAATCATCATAAACATCTCCTTTTCCGACTTCTTCTGAATAATCATATGCACTCGCTGTTGTTGACAATATCTTGTCATAATCATCCTGATATTTGAAAACACATTCATCAAATGTTAATGGGCGATCTTGGCTGTCAACACAATCCTCGCTGTGCTGTTTCCAGAATGTTTCAGACGCGTCCTGCTTTGCACGCCCTTCACCTGCGCCAAATGATGCCTTAAGCAAGTTCCATGCTGCTATCGCGGCAAATACACCAAAGCAAAATTTTTTCCATGCATCATGAACTTTTCCTACTTTTGCAATAACTTCATCCAACTTTTGTATTAATTCATCTGTCTTATTTATTTCTTCTTGGATTGAATCAGAAAATAGTGGAAGATCTAATGCCCTTTTTTCTATAGGGATATGCATACTGAAATGTGCACCTGAGAATGCAGCTTCGATATTCGGGCTTACAACAACATGCGCTTCTTTGTATAACTCTGTTTTTTCTAGAATTATCTTTTTGCTTGTCTTATCATTAATTGGAATATTATATTCTTGGCCTACTTCAATTTTAATGTCATTATAATCTTTTAATGATGAAGATATTAAAATTGAATCTTCATATATATTTTTAATTGACCATTGTGAGTCTCCTGCACCTGATATCGAGAGCATTCCACCTTCTGCAATTTGCCTTGATTTTGTGGGGCTTGAAGGTGTAGAAATAACCTTTATTGTTGCTGTTGATGTTTTTCTTTCAATTACATACCCTCTTACATTTGAACCTGTAAGAAGTATAGATACTGGTTTGCCGTTGCTTTCTTTTAAGTCTGCTTGCGCAATCTTTTTGTCTTTGGATGAACTTGCAATCAATCTTTCTATTATTGAGATTCTATTTTTTATTGTTGATTCGTCAATTAGTGTCTTTGCTGCCGCGATATCATTTATGTCTTTGTAAGAATAAAAAATATTTAGCAATTCCTTGTACGCTTTCACTGTCGCATAAGGATCTTTTAATTTTGCATCATAAAGAATGGCCTTGTTGTATTGTGCATGGAAATCTGCTATTGTTGTTTCTGTGCCATCATCTGGATATGCAACTTTTTCTCCGTTGAATGATGATATTACTGCATCATATTCACCTATTGCAAGATTGTATAATTCCTTCGATCTTGTTTCTGTTGTACTCCCAACAAATTGAATGTTTTCTGTAGGAAATATTTTATTGAAGAAATATTCAAAAAAATTTATGAATTCTTCTGTTTCTTTTCTTAATTTAGACAAGGAATCATTATTTAGTGACTTATTTCTTATCATTGCTAACAATGCTAGTATGGCCTTTCCTTGCTTTTCTGTTATGTCATTCGTGCCAATAGTTGTTTTACAATCCATTATAGAATATAGTGCCTCTTCCAGCTCAGCTTCTGTATCTGCTGTGGGGATTAGCTCGGAAACTTTTTTTATTATATCTGCTATAAATACACCATTATCACATTTAGTAGTCGATTGCTCTATAATTGCCTCTTCAACTACTCCAAAGGTCATTACTCCAGAATTTCCTGTAAACATTTTATCTGATTCTATGCCTGTTATTGAATCTGGACTTGCGGTTAGGTCTTTATCTAAATTTTTTGAGAAATGTGCAATTACTTTGTTATTTTGCTGATTATCTGGGCCTCTGAAAGTTGCAATAATCCATTCTTCCTCTTCACTTATTCTTTCAAGAATTATTCCAGATCCAGGATAAACTGCCTCGCCTTCTGAGATAGTTTGCTTTTCTGCAAGACCGTCTTTAACAACAAGCAAGTCAATTGTCTTTCCTGCTGACTTTACCTCTTTCAAATCAACTGTGAACTTATCGAACAATTGTCTTGGAGAATAAATTCCAGAAGTCCTTGGTATTCTTGAAAAAGTTTTTGGTTTATCATTGATATTTATCTTAACTTTACTTGCAACTATATTTAGATTGTCGTCATAAATATCTAAGACCACATAATCATCGCCAACATCTTCTGCATTTATATAAACATCCATGTATTTATTGTCTGAATGATGGCTCGACCAATCATCAAATGATTCTTCACGCAGAATCATCTTTGTTGGTGATGCTCCCATGCCAGTGGAAACATCAAAACTTACGCGTGCATCAATGTCTATTGTTATTTCGTCTGGAACTTCATTTTCTTTTGGGATTCTGTTTATGAAAGCAACTAATATGCCCATATTTGAAAGTGAAGTTAACCCATTCTGCGGAGGAATGTAAGCCACACGAGAAAGAGAGACAGGAAGGCCTTCTGGGATTGTAGTTACTTTTTGAGATACTATGTCCATGCCGCGTATTTTTGGAATTGTAATTGATGGGTTGCTTGCAATACCTATCAATGTTGCGTAGACTGGCGCACCTTGGTCTTCAATCAAGCCTGCCCTCAGGACATCTGGTTGGTAAGTACCAATGCTAAGCACTACATCTTCGCCTATAATATCAGACATTGTTGGCGCTTCTGTCAATTGATTTTCTAAAGTGTCTCCAATATCTTGAATTTGACCTGAAACATCTGTTCTTATTATCTGGCCAGAAACTGCAATTGGAAGAGTTAACACTATGAATATCATGAGCAATGCCTTCACTTTAGTAAGTTCCATTTTATTCAAATGTTGGTTTATTGATATTTTTACTAAACTCCTCCTGATTTTGATAAATGTTATTTAATTTTGTTAATGTCTGCGGTATTTTGACCCTATTTACATACAGCACTATCTTATTTGATGTCGCCAAAATTCTTCGATCTGCTGACCATGAGTAAGAACCTCCACCTGCAATTATTGTGTCGAGATCCATTGCATCTATTTTTTGCTTCGTACATTTTTTATCTGTTGAACCAAATATACCTGCAATTCCTTTCTTTGGTACATCTGAACAAACTTCAATCTCCTGCGCCTCAAGTTGGAATCCTGGCTGCGTTTCAACCATCAGTGTTGATGCAACCTTGTAATCTCCAGCAATTAATCTTAGCTTTTCTGATGAGGGATAAACATAACTTGTGTAGTATTCTTTATCCTTGTTTTCGAACTGGAAATAGATTGATTCTGTAGGATATGGCGCCCTTATTGTTCCTTCATCGTTTATCATTACTGCAACTGGAAGTTCATAATATGGTTCAATATTTATGAAGAATGTGCCTGGCTGATTTGTGTCTACTGTTGTTCTTGAGTTATGGTATCCTGGCCTAGAAGCTAAAAGCTGGCCGCCTATGCATTGTGGCACTGCTGTTGTAAGGGCATACCCTGAATTTTCCAGCCTTGTCTGCCCAAGGAAACATTCTGTAAATGTGCATGATAAAGAGATATCTACATCTTTAATAGGTATTTGCGAGCCATCTGATGCAATGCTTGATGCAATAATTGTTGCTGTTGTATCTGCACGAGAGCATATTTCAGGAGCACCATCAAACTGCGGCACTTCCACCTTATTTTTCTTTGGCTGATTGTTATCTATGACTCCCATTATTCCATACTGGAATGTATAACCATCTTGAGTAATAGTAGCCATTATCGGGTACTTCATGTCGTAAACAAAGTGGTTATCATTCAAACAGAACAGTGGCAGCAAGAATCTTGAAGCTTCATTTTCTGTTGTGAACGGTTTTCCACGCAGCAATTCTGAGTTTTCTCCAATAATATCTATCATTAGTGGCCAATCCTTTGAGAAGAAAAATGTTACTGTCATGTCTTTTTCAGGATTATTTAATGCGTCGAATATCAACAACTCATCTCTTTTGTTTCTTAATAAAAAATTAGTATCTTCTACTTTTAATGTTGGAATATTTAGCGCTAATATTGATTTTAAGTCGTTGATTACCTTTGATTTCAGCCATGCCCTTGGTGCGCACTCAAAATCAACGCCTGAGAATGGTACTTCGTCATAAATTGCCATTGTATCTAATGTGAAGTTTTCCAAGAAAGTTGTTTTTGATTCATATTCAAACAACTCTATTGCTGCTGAATAAAGATTTCCTAAAGGAACTTCTCTAACTGCCTTGAAATTATCAAATCTCTGTACAGAATCCTTGTAAACGATGTTTAATGGCATTTTTAAATCTGCTATCACGGCCTCTTTTCCTATTTCAACTTTTGTTATTGGCTGATTGTATGCTACTTCATAGCCTTGCAGATTAAAAGAAGAGTAATCATTTATACATTCAAGAGTTTCTGCTGTAATGTACTCTGCAAGCTCCTTTTCCATTGATTGTCTTGTAGGAATTTGAATACGCTCAACATTATTTGAAGTTAAGTAAGACCAATAAGGAACTCTGAAATTTCCATCGTTGAAAACATCCACTGAGTTTGACAATATATTGTATGGTGCAATTGGAAATTCATCTTCTGGAATTGTGATATAACCTCCCTGTAATCCAAGAAGATTTGTTCCTGCAGCCAGCGAACTTTCAATGCACTCCTGAGTAAATGATCTTACATTTTCTATTTCTGCAATTGTTGGCTGTTCTTTCAATGACTCTTTTCCTATACCTGCAAACAACTCTGCCCTAAAATAAACTGCAACTACGACAATGCTTGCTATAACTATTCCAAATATTATGAATGCTGTCGCCTGTGCTTTATTGGAGATCATTTTAAGAAAACGATGTTGTTTCTCCCTATCCTTTCTATGTCCACTATATTTTTACCTCTTAGATTGGCAACCACATCGGAGGCAGTTACTCTATGAATACTAAAGAAGCTTGAAATCATGCTAATATTCACAAATTCATTCTTTTTGATGAATTCAACTATTTCAGACTCTTCTGGAAATGTTTTTTCGCTTTTTTTGTTTGATCCTTTTTTTCTTTCTTCTGATTTTTCCTTGTATAGACTTTTGACTTCAAAATTAAAAAATTGACATGCTTCTTTTATTTCCTTTGATAGTGTCTGCGCAACCAGGATTGTTCTTAATCTTTTTTTATTAAGGCCACTTTTTATAAGAGCCATATTATATTTTGCCAACTGCACAATTACCTGCTTGCTCGGATTTTTTTTCAGCTCTACGACAACATAGTTACCTTCTTTATCCTTGCAGAATAAATCAATGACGCCTGTTGCAATCCTCTTTTGTCTTTCAACAAGTGTGAGACCTTTTTCAATTTTTCCCAAATTTCCTTCTAGTTTATCTTCCATCTCTTTTTCTTTCATCTTTTCTTTTTATCCCAATATGGAGATTTACACTTCGGGCAAATCCGGATATCTTCTTTTCTTGGTATCCATCGGTGCTCACAACGTTTACACCTGATGTAAAACTTTTCCAGGTCTATCTTCATACTTACTAAGTATTACCTTGTAAGTATATAAAAGTTATGTTGGCACTTAATTTTATGCCTCTAACGATGCCGATAAATAAATATTCATACAAACCTTTATAAATTAGGTTAAGCATAATTACAATTATGGCTTTTGGAATTGGTTTTCAGGAATTATTGGTTATTCTGTTTATACTGTTGCTGTTATTTGGTGGCAAAAAGCTGCCAGAATTGGCCAGAAGCTTGGGAAAATCCATTCGAGCTTTAAAAGAGGAAGCAAAGGATCCTGAAGAGTCTAAAAAAGAAAAAAAGAGGTAATTATGGCTTATGATAAGCCTATTCCAATTAGTACCCACATTTCTGAATTAAGAAGCCGCGTATTATATTGCTTTATTTTTTTTATTTTTTTTAGCATAATAGGGTATCTCGTTTCAGATTACATAATCTCATTTTTAGCAAAACCTTATCCTGACAATCTTTTCTTCTTATCGCCTACTGACATGTTCATGCTTGTAACAAAGATAAGCCTATTTTTTGGTTTATTAGTATCTTTACCAATAATTATCTATCACATCTGGAAATTTATTGCTGTGATGTTTAACAAAAAGGTGAAACATTCAATTTTTGTGTATCTTGTTTTTTCTTTCTTTTTGCTAATAATCTCGTTCTTTTTTGCAGTAAAAATTATTATTCCGACTGGACTACAATTCTTACTTAACTTTGGTACAAACTTAGCAGAACCACTTGTTAGTATAAATAATTATTTTTCCTTTGTTTTTACCATTATTTTGGCTTTTGCAATTCTTTTTCAATTGCCAATAGTTCTTATTTTTTTAATCAAAACTAATATACTTACAGTTGAAATGCTTTCAAAAAATAGAAGATATGTAATCTTGATTACTTTTATTGTTGCAGCAATTCTTACTCCACCTGATGTTTTCACGCAGGTGGCTTTAGCAATTCCTTTGCTTATTTTGTTTGAGATTAGTCTTCTTATTTGTCGATTCTTTAAGTGATGTTATTGCCACTATTATTGAATGCTTACAACCTACAAGCCCAATAGAAAACATTGTTTGCAGTCGATTATGGAGAATTTATTTTGCCGGCATCAGTTTGGTGACCGACTAACTTCATACCAGTTCGTGCCATCAAAAACCAATTTAAGCACGCTGTTAGGCGTGTAAAGAAAGTTGTTGGCGAGCTTGAGATTGCTGCCTTTTACAACACCGTTTGTGGCGGCAGTACCTGTGAAGATTAATGTAACAACATTCCCGATATAAGTAGGCATAATGCTTGTGATGTCGGCCGTTCCAGAGACCTTTACAAGATCGTGACCTACTGGAAGCGCAAGGCTAGCACTTGAGGCAATAGTTGGAACTGCCTTGTTACGCCACTCCACAATCTGATTGTTCGTCCCAGCGTTGACGATTACTGGAGCACCTACATATGAAATATTGCCTGCCACAGTATTTTCCTTAGTGCCTGATTCTAAATCGATTGTCTTTATCCAATTGCCAGCAAAACCTGAAAGCAGGTTGTTATCAGTAATGAAACTGTAATCTCCAAATGTCGTGCCTTTCACACGCACCATGGTCTGCACAGTTGGAACGTTGGGAGACTGGTTCAAGATAGAATTGTGAGAGATGTGACATCCGCGCCCATCTATCTCAATTCCAATATAATCCTGCGAAGCAAGCGCATTAGGCGCCCGGAACAAAAGATTGTTCATGACATATGCATGCGAATTTGCGAGTTTTATGCCATATTTATGAGTTGAGAAATGACAGTGCAAAATATCCTGCCAACCTGACAGATAATTTGCACCTGTAATGCCATAGTCAGCAATCAATCCAATACACCTTCGAGCCGAGCCTCCTTCTGTGATGGTAGGCCCAACAATTGCAAGGCATGTTTCGGCAGACGTTACGCGAACATAATCAAATGATGGGCCAGTGCAATTATCTTTAACAAGAACGCCGTACTGCATATTGCGGTATGTGCCATCATCTGGAAAAGTTGTACCGGCCGACCCAATAATGCGCACATTATGTAATACTGCACGTCTAACATTATCGAGTGATATGCCAATGCGAAATCCTTGCGTGGAAAAGTTGTTCGCGCCGCGAATGCTTACATTCTCAATGTTGCATCCGTTGTCAACGTCGGCAGTAGTGTTTGCTCCTTTGAATAGGATTGCAGTACCAACAGGCACAGAACTAGGCGTAGATGCTTCAATTGTAGTAATTGCCAGGTCGCGCACTCCAAAATATGGCTGATAAATACTGCTCATCCCAGATATGTCTGTGGATAAAAATCCTGTATTACAACGCACCTCACAGATAGAGGTACCTCCTGTGCCGCACCAGTTAATAGCACGGTCTGTTACTGCCACTGGAGTTGCAATCTTAAATAATCCGGGGGGAATGATGACTATTGCACCACCATTCACTGGAATGCTGTCAACCATAGCCTGGAATGCTGCGCTGTCATCCGTGATTCCATCACCTTTAGCTCCAAAATCCTTTACATTTAATACTCCTGACATTACACCTTTCAATGTCCCATCAGTATTGTGCCCAGTGAGAATAAATTCATTTAGCTTGCTTCCCCAATTTATTTCTCCTGGCTGCGGTAAAGATGGCATTTTTTATCCGCCGTATGGGCCATTCCCATATCCTTTCCTATCTTTTTCACCTAGAGAATTTAATCTTGAGCCAATGACTGCTGTGGCAAATAAAGCCAAGCTTGCCTTTAGAAACTGCTTTCTTGTTACCTTCTTTTTTAAAATTGATGGCATATCTTCCTTCTTTTGATATTATCAAAAACTTAATTATAATCTCTCTTTATAACAAAATTTTCAAGCATGCGTTATTTATTAAATTATCTGTTAGCTTTTAGTTTGCCGGCCTGATTCAATTTAGAGCATTTTTATTTCGTAATGAGCCCGACAGGATTTTAACCGGTGACTTCCTCCACGTCAAGGAGACGTCATAACCGCTAGACCACGGGCTCTTGAATGATGCGTT
>CAYIYF010000026.1:0-8329 GCA_964367575.1 Candidatus Woesearchaeota archaeon
TCAGGAAGTAAAACCTTAATTAGTGATTTTGTTAAATTCTTTGGAAATGCTAAATACACTTCTTATAAAGAAATTGAAGAAAAGTGGAAGAATAAATAGTGCGCACAAGAAAAATAACGCCAGAATTCTGAACTCAAAATCCTCGGATTTTGCCTCGCTGCGCTCTTCTCCTTTCAGTCGGGAGACATAACAGGAATTATATTCAATCGCTACGGGGCAACTATACTTCTTCAGAATGCCAATACTCCCTTATCGACTTGATTTTATCTTCTTCGAATTGAATAATCGCTACTTCGGTTATGTGTATTCTTTTATTCTTCTTTTTATTGAAGAAGCTTGCATCCCATTCAGCTGTGACAACATCTCCAGAAATATAAACATTCAGTAGTTTAAATTTGATATCTGACTGTTCTTCAACAACTTTGTTCTGCCAATATTTCTTAATCTCTTTGTGGCCTACAAAAGGTTCTTGCAAGATTCGTTCATGATAAACAGCATCTTTGGTGAATGCTGTCAGAATTTTATCTGAATCCCGATTAACCCAAGCATCTCTGTATACTTTAAGTACTCTATCAACGGTGTCTATATCTACCATAAAATCAATTAGTCTGAATAAGCTTAAAAAAGTCGCCCCTCCGCGACTCGTCTCGCCTTAACCAGTATGAGATAATTACTTACTGGAAGTGCCCATACACTATTTTTCTTTCTTTTCTTTGTGCCCGTAACTTCTTACTTGATCGATAATCAGCCTTAACATCCGAGTAACATATTCTTTAAAGTTCCAATTATCCGCTTCTTCCAAAGTCATATAATATTCCTCTCGTTTCTCAAAGGGAATAAAGAACATAGGATAACCATTCTTCATCAAAATCCAATTCATAATTGCCCGAGAAGTCCTTCCGTTTCCATCCTCAAATGGATGAATCCACGTTAATTTGGCATGAATCAGGATAGCCAACTCAAACGGATGCAGCTTGTTCTTATTTGCACTATACCATTTATACATGTTTAACAAATGTTTTTTCACATCTTCATTTGGTGGAGGGACATGTTTAGAACCTTCAATCTTAACGTCAAAAAACCTAATTCTTCCACCATAAACAACTCCTGTGTTTTTGGTTAATATACCATTTATTTTCTCCAACAAACGGTTATTTAATTCACCTTTGTACTCTTTTAAAAAATCTAAACACTCCTTTCCATTTACGGTTTCGTGATAATCTGATGCCCGAACGCCAGAGGGAATAACTTTGTCCTTGAGAATCAGGGCAGTTTGCCGTAATGTCAGCCTATTTCCTTCAATAGCATTGCTATGGTACGTAAACCTAATAACAAAATCATCATACAGTTTATTTTTTAAACTTTCCGGAGTTTGTTTTAACCAGTCTTTAAAACTCTCTTTAAGATCCTGGAGAGTTTCCGCATCTTCATCCGTAAGATAAGAATATTCTGATCTGATCAATCCATCTTGCTCTATTCTTTTCTCAATTTGCTCAGCATATTTCTGTATGTCTGATTTCGTTGGTTTCTTATCACCAATGTAAACCCTAATTTTCTTCCACTGATTAAGATTAACTCTTATATTCTTCGTGATATAATAATACTCTTTATTCCCTCTTTTAATAATCTCAACGTAGGTCATAATCTATGTATGGGCACACTGCTATTTAAAACTTTCGTTAAAACGTGCACGTAATACTACGGCTGGTGGTGCCCTTCACAACTCTCCTCACTTCGTTGCGGTGCTCGTCATCGTTGCACTAAAAATCAACCACTCCAAGTGTTCAGAGGTAACTAACACGGCTTAAGTTCAATAATTTTTCGGGCTTTGTCAACTGCAATTCAAAAAAGGAAGAATTGCCCAAAAATAAAGAAAGATTTATAATCCTATTCTTAAAAAATGTATTCAAGGAGAAGTGCAGCGATGACACAAAGAAGAACATCAGGTATTGAAAGATTCTTAAATTCTCCAGTAGAATATAATTTAAATTTAGACCATACTTTCAGAGTTATACTTGACAAAGAATTATGGCCTGACATTTATGCAATCATGAATGCAATGACTCTGCCAGGATATGACAGATCTGAAGAAGAAAAAAATATGCTAAATCATATGAAAATAAAGTATGCATCAAGAAGTTGTCCAAGTTTTTTATTTCCTTTTGTTTCAAAAATTTTACAAGATGAATGGTACACCCTCCAAGGCATGATAGATGCTTTCCTGTGGAAATAAAAATAAGTGATACCTATGGACAATCATAACAAAAATGGTTTTGAAAAACTTTTGATTTCTCTTCTAAGATCGGAATTTGGAGAAGAAGATAAAGCAATGGCAAGAGTAGGTTATTTATGTGTTGCACTTGGTCTTAAGTATGGTGCAACTGCTGGGCACGAAACGCTTTGCATGTACAGAGGCAATTGTATCTACAAAAAACTTGCTCGCAAGAGTTTTGATGAATATGGCCCTAATTTTTTTCAGTTTTGCAGATACGAATCAACAGAAAGACCAAGAAATATTGTTGACGAAATTTTAGTGGAACATTTTTCAGATAATCACCTAGATGCAACATTAGATAAATAAAGCTTTAAAAACAAACATTCTCACAAAATTAACAATGGGCCTGTAGTTCAGCCTGGTAGAACGCCTGCCTTGCAAGTAGGAGGCCTCGGGTTCAAATCCCGACGGGTCCATTTATAATTTCATAAAAAAGCCTTGGTTTTCTGGCAGGATATCGCATCAAAAAGTTTAAATACATAGATTGCTAGAAAATATATGCTACAGTATATACTTTAAAGTGAGATGTGTAATGGACCACGCAACAGGACTTAATAGAAACCACACAACAGGAATCCCTATTCTTTTTCCAAGAGCAGATGAGATAAAATTGCAGATGCTTTCGGTGATTCGCCATGTTTCACACATAGAATATTTTCTTGAGCGTCTTCAGATTGGAGGCGAAGACCCTCAGCGCCCTCATGACATAGTTGGTGAAAACAACAAGTTTGAATGGTCTGTTCTTAAAGGCATGGCTCTCCAATTTAGGCGAAACGAACCTAATTATGCAGGTGTTATATTCCCTAATTATGTTCTTCCGTCAATAGATTGTCATAGGTCTTCACAATATCATCATCAGAAATGGAATGGCAAGGCAGAATCATCGCCGCAAGATGCTCTCAATCTTGGAGCTGCTGATGCAGTTTGTTCGCTTCGTGAAGCTCTTGGAAGGGAATATCAGAATGGTGGAATGAATTATGATGATATCTCATTGATTGCGCAATCAAATCATAACAGCCCAATAAAAACAAAATATATGCTGCAATTAATCGAAGAAATGCGCAAGATACAGCAGCCAAATTTAGAAGTTATCACAGCACTTGAGAAATTTCCAAATATTGGCATATCTGATGAATCTTATGACATAATCGATGGTCGTGTTCAGGAAACATTGTGGGAACTGGAAAGAGAATATGATTACTCTATAAGGCGTTAGGTTCAATGTTCAATTCAGCAAAAGAAATACTTTTAAACTGGTAGCATAGAAAGTTTTTATGAAAAAGTTGCTGTCGATATCAATTTTAATAGTTTTATTGATAGCTTTAACTGCATGCAAGTCTGGAGAAAAAATGAAAACAACAAAAATAAAAATGGAAACAACTATGGGGACAATGGAATTCGAGATTTTTGATAACTTAGTTCCTGTAACAGCTGAAAATTTTAAAAAGTTAGCAAGCGAGGGTTTTTATGATGGCACAAGATTTCATAGAGTCATAGAAGGTTTCATGATACAAGGTGGAGATCCCAAAAGCAAGGATTTGGAATTGGAATCAGAATGGGGCACTGGTGGTCCAGGATATAAAATTAAAGATGAATTTAGCCCATCATTAAAGCACAATGTCAGTGGATTATTATCAATGGCTAATTCTGGTCCAAACACTGGTGGTAGCCAGTTTTTTATCACTCTAGTTCCAACACCACACCTTGATGGAAAACATGCTGTTTTTGGAAAACTGATATCTGGAGAAGAAGTCCTTGAAAGAATAGGAATTACCAAAACAGATGAAAATGACAGGCCAATTGATGAAGTTGTCATTGAAAAAGTAGTTGTTGGCTGAATAATCAAAGATAAATTTATATAGCACTGTAATTTTATGTAATAATGCAAAAAAGAGAGGATAGGGGCAGTTATGGCGTTTTTTTCTCCATCATCCTTGTTATCTCTTTTGCTTATTTTCTCTCATTGTTCCAAGATGGCACAACAGGATATCAGATTTTTCCGCAAACTTCATTGTCAAAATCATCTGCGCAAAGCATATCTTCTTGCGGCGATGGAAAAATAAATCCTTTTTTGAATGAGCAGTGCGATGACGGAAACAGTATTTCTGGCGATGGCTGCAGCCACTATTGCAGGATAGAAGCTGTTTCTTCAGGAGCTTCAGCATCAAAGCAAGTTGCACCTAACATGCCTTCTTGCGGCGATGGAAAAATAAATCCTTTTTTGAATGAGCAGTGCGATGATGGAAATAATATTAATGGCGATGGCTGCACTTCTTGTATTATAGACTCTAGTTGGATTTGCAATGGCCAGCCAAGCCAATGTCAGTTTTACCAGTCAATGCCACTTTATGCTGATCGTGCAGTTCCAGAAGGCATACAGGATTTTTCCAGCACACAAGAATTTGTTACATTTGCATTTCCAGTTGGGCAGGATTTTAATGTCAAGACTAAGGACACGAATTCAGAGCATGGAAGAACATTGCTGGGCATAGGTGGTGCTGCAGACTACCAGGTTTCAACATTGTTGGAATATCAGCCCTGGCAAAGCAATTCCTACGGGATTCCCGGACTGCCAGGTGAAGAATATGCAAAATGGGCAGTTGTAAATGCCTTGGTTGATTATGATGAAACAAGCAGCGATCCTATTTTTTTCATTGATACTGCTGGGCCAGGTGAAAGTTCATCAAATGAAATTTGTAGGCAGGATGGAGATATTATAACTGCTGATACAGGTGTTATTACCACATATGTGAGGGGCAGAAATTTTAGAGGTTTCGAAGAAGTAGTTGTTCAAAATATTTTTCCGCCAGGAAATAAGGTTATAATTGATGCGGACAATGCAGTAGTGGAAGTGGGCGTTGTAGTCAAAGACAAGCAGACTGGCAAAGTTTATTCTTCGCAATACGATTCAGATTCTACTGCCAGGATTATGCAAAATGGTCCTGTGTACTGCCAGATATATGTGCAGGGAGATCTTTATGGTAATGATGGTGAAGAATACGGCTTAGGTTATTCTACAGTGCTTGAATTTGTCAAGGGCAAGGATTATGTATCAGAAGAAACTGCCTTTGAAAATGATAAGCAATTCATTAATGGTGGGCAAGTAGACAAGACCCACAAGGAATTTGAATATGCAAAGTTTAGTTTTGCACTTTCTCAGGATATGGGGCCGGACATTGTTTCTTTTTCAAGTTATGCAGACCCAACAGGCGTAGTTTCTGCACCGTTGGCAGGCATCAATTCTGCTTTTGCCATAATGGGAAGGACAGACCAAGAGGAGACAATTGGCAGTGGCTATTATTCAGAGATTGTGAATTTTGATGGTTATTATGTCGGTACAAACAACGGCGGTGGAAATAATTATTTGCAGCAGGGAAATAGTGCAACGGCATATCCTGATGAAATGGTGATGATTGCTTATGACAATTCAAACAATCATTATGTGGCTGTTGGAGAAACTTATGCGCCATATGACTGGTCAAAAGGGCAGCAGATTAAAAACAATGTAATTTCAATAGAAACATTTCCAGAGTATGTTCCTAATGTGAACAAGCAATATACACTTGGCTGGAGAAAGAAAGATGTCAACACCCCTAGCCTGATTAAGTTTGGAAGAAATGATGATTCTTCCCAGTTAAGCAGCATTTCAAATTCATTTAAGCAGATCATTAGGGAAAAGGAAATGCCGATTAAGGTTTTCCCAACGCCATCTAATTATTATGCAGACTTAACGCGTGGCATGATAAATGGAAACTTGATGAAAAATATTTTTTATCCATATGAGCCGCTCTCAAAAGAGCAGCAAATTGATATTAACAATGAAATAGAATCTAAGTATAGTATTGTTATTGATGATTCTGGTTTAGACACTACAAACACAGAAATGGAATGGCATAGGCATATTGATGCAAATCAGGGTGGCGGTGGGCCGACCAACAGGAACGAAATTAATCCTGTTTTGTTCTACAACAGAGCAGCAGCAGGAGACGGCGTTTATCCTGGTGGAAGGTATATTTCAGATTATTCTGTGGCGCGTCATAGGATGGAAGAAGCAGTTCGTTATCTGGATGGTGAATACTGTTCAGGTTACACTGCAGCAGAATGGAACAGCAATAATAATCCAACACTGGAAGCTACAAATAATGGGGTTATTCAAGTTAGCGAACAAACATTTTTTGAGCAGGAACATGCTTGGGCAGATGTTTTGTGGTATTATTATCTAGAAACAGGTGGAAATCCAATCTTTTTGGAGGCATGGAATTATGCTGCTGAGCATGCAAAATGTGCTTGGTATTTGAATGATGCTAATTGGCAACAAGATCGCGCAACAGGAATGTCATTGTACAATTTGGCATTGCATTACCAGACAACCTATGATCCTGAAAGTTTGGCCAAGATTCAGGAATCACTAACAGAGGCCTTGGATAAAAATTCATTTTTGACCTATGATGGCAATACAAATCCACCTACATTGCATCTCGAAACAGGTTGGGTAAACTGGGTGCCTAATCAGGATATGAATGTTCAGGACTTTCAGACTGCTTCAGATCCTCAGGCATGGGCTAACGTTAACCAAAACACATTGCCATTAAGGGGCCACTGGCCAGGCTTATGGACTACTGATGGATGTGGTGTTCCAAAACCAAAGGATGCTATCCGCGCCTGGATGATCACGCATAGGCTGATGAATGGTGTAGCATACTCTTGGACTGTAATTCCAGCAGGACCATTAAGAAGCTTGCTCGAGGATAGGATTGTTGACCTGGCATACATGACAAATAATGATAATAATTATGACATACTATACATAGACACCACAGATCCAAGCCAATCAGGTTATCATTATTCTTATTGTTTCAGTAACGCTCCATTTTATGATACTTCTGGAATTAATAATCTTGTTGACTTTAGTCATTTGATGCCATTTGTTATGGCCTATAGATTCACAGGTGATACACAGTGGCTGGAAAAAGGCACGCAATTCTATTTGCATGAACAATGGAGGTTTGCTACTTCAGGACCTGGCGAGCAGGGATCATATCCTCATCATTCACAGGGGTATCTAATTCCGCAGACAATGCTGAATACTGCAAATAAAGCAGAATACTACTCATAACTGCCAAAGTCATTCCATATTTAATTTTTATATATCCTGTCATGATGGTCAAAATTTTCTAAAGTAATGATTTTCATCAACAGAAAAACAAAGCACAAAACTCTTTCCAATATGCACTCTTTTCCAGTCCTGCAGTGGTCTTCTTAGGTTTTTGTAATGCTGTAGATTTTCAATTATTTCAGTAACTTTTTTCATTATAAATTCATAAAGAATTTTGTTTTAGTTGAATATCTTGAATAATTTCTTATCTAAACTTGGTTTTATTTCCAAAGAGTATTTCATGCCTTTTTCTTAAGCCATTAATCTCATTCACTTTAATTCCCTTCTGCTTCTTTATTCGCAAAGCTTTCGCGATATAATCAGGTCTTAATGATTTTTCAAGGACACTTTCAGCATACTCGTGAGCCATCATGTTAATGGCTTCTGACTTGTCTTTAAGGTTGTATTTTGCTTTTATCACATTGATTACTTGGTTTGCATTTTCAGAGATATCAATAATTGCCTGTACCATGTTAATTTAGTATTAATATTATATTAATAAGCTTTATGCTGTATAATCAGGAAGATATTCACAGCTCTATTTCAATATCATAATCCTCTCTTAAAACACTGTTGAGTACATTTTGTCCTTTCTGCAAATTAAAAGCCATTTCAAAAGAGTCTTTGTCACCAACTAAAACAACATATTTTGTAATTAAAAACACTCCAAAAGCTTTTTAAACACAAATTTCTCAAAGTATTGCTATGATATCGCTCAATTGATATAGCTCACTGGTTTTTTCTTGCTATATCATGGGTATCATTCCTGTGACTTGAAAATACCATCAAAGCCTTATCAACGAGCTTTCAAATGCAGCTCTTAAGTCTAAGAAAGCTTTTGGGCGAAGTGTATTTATTGAAAGAAATTAGCACGTAGTGCAACTTCAATCATATTTACA
>CAYIYF010000027.1:0-8154 GCA_964367575.1 Candidatus Woesearchaeota archaeon
GCTTTAATCCTTTGGAGACTCCTGTGTTGGAACGACTGGATGTGTTAAGTGCGAAGTATGCTGGTGGTGCTGAGATTCTGAAAGAAACTTTCAAGCTGAAAGACCAGGGAGACAGAGATTTGGCATTGCGATATGATTTGACTGTTCCTTTTGCGAGAGTTATTGCCATGAACAAAGGCTTGAGAATGCCATTCAAAAGATATGCCATTGACAGGTCATTCAGAGATGGGCCTTTGAAGCTTGGAAGATACCGAGAATTCTGGCAGTGTGATGCTGATGTTGTTGGCTGCAAGAGTTATGTAGCTGAAGTCGAGCTTTTGAATATTGTCAAGGATGTTTTCAAAAAATTGAATGTTGAGGTTGTTCTAAAAATTAATGATCGAAGAGTGATTGAAGGCATTGTTAGCAACTTCAATGTTCCAAAAGAAAAAATTATTGCCGTTATGCTAGCTATTGACAAATTAGATAAGATTGGAGCTGAAGAAGTCAAGAAAGAATTGCAAGACTTTGCAGGTGTGCCTAAAAAATGCTGTGATGAGATTATTGAAGCTGTAATGTACAAAGGTTCGAATCAAGAGAAAATTAATTATTATACTGATATGCTTGGGAATAATGAAGGACTTGTTAACTTGAAGAAAATATTTGATGAAGTTGATGACTTAGAGTTCACTCCTTTTCTGGCAAGAGGATTTGCATATTATACGGGAACTATCTATGAGTTCTTTTTGATGGACACTAAAGCGTATGGTATAACATCGAGTGTTGGTTCTGGCGGAAGATATGATAAGATGATTGGGGACTTCATTGATGATGGGCAAGAGTATCCTGCTGTGGGAATTTCTTTCGGTCTGGATGTTATTAGTGATATACTGAAGATTCGTGCAGAAAAAGAAAAGGAAACAAGAAAGAAAACTGTTGTAGATGTTTATGTTATTTCTATTGGATGTTTTGATGATGCGAGAAAGATTGTGAAGAAATTCAGGGATGGTGGAATAAAAACAGATATGGATTTGCTCGAAAGAGGTGTGAGCAAGAATTTAGATTATGCCTCTAAAGCAGGAATAAGGTATGTGGCCATCGTTGGGAAGAAAGAGATACAAGAAAGAAAAGTTAAATTAAAAGACATGATTAGCGGCGAAGAAAAGTTAATGACAGTGAATGACTGCTTCAAGTTTCTAAACGGTGTCTGTTAGAGTTATTTTTATCTCTCCGAAGGCTTTCTCCTGCGAAAGGTCAATTTTTTGCTGGCTGTCCAGATGCAATAATGGGATAAATGTCAAGACCTTGTCATCTTTTGTATTTGTTTCAAGCAAGTCTGAAAAAAACAAAGCCTGCTTTTTTGTGAACATGTAAACGACTTTTTCATATATAGACTTTATTAGGTCTGAAATGTTATAAACATTTTTAGGCATTACTGCTTCTTCTATTAGTGGCATTTCATAAAGTCTTCTTATTCTTCTGCGCTCGTCAACTTCCAATGCTTTCTCCAAGGCCTTCATTAACTCGTTTAATGTCACTTGGCGCTTTCTTGCTTGAGGAGTTTTTATCAACAATCTTGGATAATCTTTGCCGTCTATTGCATATTTATAATCTGATTCTTCTTGCGCAAGAAGATCTTCTTCAGGAGGATAAAGAACACTGTCAAACTCTGCAATGTATCCGTTAATAAGCCTGTCAGATTTCATTCTTAAAAGCAAAGAAGAAGCAAGCACCATTTTTCCTGAAATGAAGAAACTATGTTCCTGAAGATTTTTTATTGCGTGGAGATATTTTGCGGAAAGCTTGCTTATATCAACATCCCATGGGTCTATCTCACCTGAATTTATCAAGTCATAAATAATTGTCTGCCACGTAACCTCGTCTCTTTTAATAAGAAGGTCGTAAATTCTGTCTTCCATGGATTTAAAAACACCACTTAGTATTTAAGCTTTTCACGGCCTAAAGCATGCGAATTTATGTTACTATTCTATAATAGTTACAATAGAAACATTTATATATGTGAAATTACTGGATAATAGTATCACCTCTTTTTCCCCAGGAAGAAACTTTCGGGTTTCTTCCCAGGGTTTGATTCGCAACAGATAGAATTATGTCACACGCCTTTCTTTTTACGGTCAACAGGCTTTTCAAAACCCTTATCGCTGTTGAACAATCTTTGAGTCAGGTTTGTGATGGTGTCCATGCCGAATGTTGTGCCAAGATGAGGGTGGCCTTTTCTGTATATCAGAGGATTTTCTTTTGAGTCTTCAGAATTATCTTTTACTGGGACTGTACCTTGCGTGTTGATGGAGGGCATCGTCAATCTTTTTAATAATAATGTGTTCTTATCATCGTCGAAGACATCTTTTTTTTCAGCGATAATGTCTTGACCTGACTCTATTTTTTGTTTTTCTTTTATTTCTTTTGGTGCATATCTTTCAAGAAATTCGCTCTGCTGTTTTTGACCTGACATTGACAATTTTCTTAGCATATCCTCATTTGCATCATTGTCAAAACTATCTTGTTTTTCTGCAATTTTATTTTTTGGCCTCTGAAGATCTTCTTGCGCTGATTTTGCCTGCTGAAGGAAATATTGTGTGCCCAGTTCTTTAGCTGTTTGTGTATTATTAGATGCAGAAGTTGTCTGTGTTGGAATTCCTGTCTGTTTTTCATGCAGCATGCTTTCAGGTTTTATTTCTTTGAATTGAGTATTAGGCGTCTCCTTGGTGTATGCAGACATAACTGTGGCATTATTTTCTGGACGGTATTTTTCAATGTTATTTTTGTATTCTTGCTCAGAAATTGCAGTCACTTTCTTGTCATCATTTTGTGAAGAATCTTCTTCGTATGATTGCTCTTTAGGCTGCTCTTCTACAATGTCATATTCATCCAATTTTGAGGAATTGATGATGTTGCCTTCCTCGTCAACATATTCATACGTTTCATCAGAATTGTTCTCTAAATAATCCCCTCTTTTATAATCTTCAGAATCTTCTTCACCCATAGGAAAATGTCTTCTTTTTGATTTAAATAAATTGCTGTTATATAAAATTATTGTCGTGTTTCTGATTTTTTAAATTCTGTGTAACTGCTCTTGCCGCATGTTACACGGTTTTTGTGAACTGCCATGAATATTCCCGGACCTTCCTTTGGTGAGAATGGATTTTTCCTTATCAGCTTTCCATCCCTAATTTCATAAAGCTTCCATCTTTGCGAAGGCCTTTTGTTTTTTACCTGTTTTTTTGCCATTTTTATTATTCTTTTTTATCCTGCGCTGGCAATTCTGCTTTTGAAGCTTCTGCTGACTTTTTCTTTGCTTCATGCTGCGCCTTTATCTTATCGGCCATTATTTTTTTCTTTTTTACTTCTTCAAAATTGGATTTTGTCTTTTCATCCTCGTAGACATATGCTTTCACAATTGCTTTGTCGCTTCCAAATGATTCTGTTATTTTTTTTATTGTGATTAATTTTTCATCTTTCTTTGAGTGGTCTGCAACAAGTTTAAGAGCCTCGCTATTCCTTGGCGTTGGCTTCTTTGAATGCGATATCTCAAGAAGCAATTCCTTTCTTTTTATCAATGGATGAGCAGACTCTGAAATTATCTTCATTTTATCTTTATTGCATATTCTCCCTTAACCTTGAATCCAACATTCTGTGCAACCTCTGATTTTTCAGCATTGCTTATAAAAACCCTTCCTTTCCATGTTTCTGTGAATTGATTTCCCTTGCAGACAGGGCATGTCTGGCCTTCTACAAACATTTTGCATGTTTTACAGACTTTTCTCATTTCTTAACTTCCTTTGATTCTTCCTTTTTTACTTTTTTGTCTTTTGTTAAATCTTCTTTGATCCATTTTAAAGAGCCTAGCCTGTGCTGCCTCATTGTAAGCCCTATCTTGGGATTGCTCATGTCCTTGTACGATGCTGCAATTATTTTTGCACGGCATATTTCTCCGACCTTAAGGGATTTTTTTGTCTCTTTTCCTGTCAGCACATTGCTTTTTGAGAATGATACATAATCATTCATTGTCTGGGAAATGTGAATCATTCCATCAATAGGACCTATGTTCATGAATGCCCCGAAATCAGAAAGCTCTGTTATCTTTCCAAGGACAGTTTCATTCATCTCAGGAATAAATGTTACAACTTTGAATAATGTGTCATAGTAAGCTGCACCGTCTCCAGGAATAATAATGCCCTCTCCAACGTTAATAACTTCTGTAACACCTATGACTACTCCAAGCTCTTTTGAAACAAAGTTCTCGAATTCTTTGTTGAGGCTTCTTAATATTGCTTGCTGTGTGTCGTTTGCAAATTCTGTCGGTGGAACCCTTATGTGACTTCTTACTTCCAGCTCATAGAACATGTTTTTTTACCTCTAAACGCTTAATTTATTAGTTTAAGGTGCGTTTTTTGCCTTATGACAATTAGCCTTACATTCCTCTTTTTAAGCTTTTCTTTTAAAGCAAGGTCTTGCGTGGCTATAATGCACTCTGGATGGTTTTTTGAGTGATCTAATATTAATGAATCTACATTGGATTTCGAGATGGTATTTATTTTCACTGCATTGTAACTGCTTAAAATTTGAATTGCCAATTTTCCAAGCTGCTTTCCCTTGAGCTCATCCAAAGTTTTGTCAATGTAAAATAATGAATATTTTTCATCGAGAATTCTTGACAGCTCTGACTTTATGTCTATCTTAAACTTTAATGCTGTCAGCATAAATGAAGTGTCTATGACTATGTTTTTCATGCCTTATTGTTAATAACTGATATTTAAATAGGTGTTGCGGGCAATAAGCATAAAAACTCCTGCTTAGGAGGTTTTTATCATCAGAAAATAATTTAAGCAATGGATTTAGCATTTTTTGATGAAAGATGTCACTGATGAAAAATTAGAGAGGTATTTTGGCATAACTGGGAAAGCGCTTGCAAAAGCCAAAAATTCTCCTGAAAAAGTCAAAATAAAAGGCGCCAGAGAAGACTTTTTGGATATGATAGAAAGGTATATTTCTGATGCAAAGTATTTCAAGTCAAAAGGAGACTATGTTAATGCATTTGCCGCAATAAATTATGCGCATGGATGGCTTGATGCTGGCGCAAGAATAGGATTGTGGGATGTCAAGGATTCAGAGCTCTTTACAGTAGATGATGAATGATTTTCTGAAGATGCACTCCTGATGAGATATATATTTAAATGAATTCATGCGAGTTTTAACCATGAAATTAGAGGTGTTGAGCTTAGGTGGAAGCCTTATTTTTAGAGACAATAAAGTAAATTATGACTACATAAAAAAACTAAAATCACTTCTTATGTCATATAAGGACAGGAAGTTTGCAGTTGTTGTAGGCGGCGGATTTGTTGCAAGACTATACATAAATGCGCTTGAACACTTTGGAGCAAAACAGGATTTTTTGTCTCATTTTGGAGTTGCCATAACAAGAACCAATGCAAGAATGCTCGCAAATGCATTTGGAAAATGCTCTAACACAGGACTTTTTCCAAAGTCAATGAAAGACGTCAAGAATCTACTTGGCAGGCATGATATAATTTTTTGTGGCGGCTTGAGATATGAGGCCAACCAAACAAGCGATGGGACTGCTGCACAGATTGCAGGACATTTCAAGACGAGGTTCATAAACATGACGGATGTTGATGGGCTGTATGATAAGGATCCAAAGAGGAACAAAGACGCGAGATTTATTAAACAGATAAGCCACGTGGATTTTGATAAAATCATCAAGAAAATGAAGTATCATCCTGGGCAGCACTTTGTTTTGGACCAGCATGCTTCAGACGAAATAAAGAAGAACAAGATTACTACCTTCATTATCAGCGGAGATTTAAACAATCTTAAGAACGTTCTAGACGGCAAAAAATTCATTGGAACGATAATTAATTGACAGCAAATTTATTATAGCATTAATCTATCAGATAATCATGAAAGTAATAGCTGTGACAGGAAGCGCTGGTTGCGGGAAAACAACGTATGCGAAAAAATTAGCAAGGGCTAAAGGGTATCTTATTTTAGACCTAACAAAATTAATTAAAAAGTATAAACTTTATGAGAGTTATGACAAGAAATTAGATACTTATGAAGTTGACACAGATGAACTTTCAGAGTTCCTTAAAGATGTAATTAAAGGGCTTAAAAAAGAAGGATGGAAGGGTGTTGTTTTGGATGGCCATTTAAGCCATTATTTATCGCCTAGGATAATTGATGAAGTTCATGTTATGAAGTGCGATATTAAAACTTTGAGGAAGAGGCTGACTAAGAGAGGATATTCCAAGAGAAAGATTGAAGAAAACATTGAAGCAGAGATAATGGAGACTTGCATTATCGAGGCGAAGGAAATGGGGCATAAAATAAAGATTGTTAGAAGGAAAAGAAATAAATAAGCTTAATGTTATGAAGAGAAGATGATTGATATTGTAAGATGTGATGCTGATAAAAGAATACAAGCTTATGGAAAGAAACTTGGTTTTTTTGAAATTCTTGACAGAAAGAAAATAACTGTAAAAGAGGGTGGCAGTGACGACCAAAACAGAAAAATCGTTGAAGACAGAAATGTTGATGTTCTAATGAATCCAGAATTGAAATCTCAGAATGACAAGCTGCATTACAGAAAATCTGGATTGAACCAAGTTCTTGCCAAGATTGCAAAAGAAAACGATGTTGCTGTTGGATTTGGATTTAGTTTTTTGCTTAATGCAGATGCTGTAAAGAGGGCAATGATACTCGGAAGAATGAAACAGAATGTAAGGATATGCAGGAAAGCCGGAGTTAAGATGGTTGTGTGCTCTTATGCCAACAATACTGCTGAATTAAGGGGTGCAAAGGATTTTTTAGCATTTGCAAGAGTCATAGGGATGAGCGGCGGAGAGGCTAAAAAATCCTTGAACTGGGAAAGAGAAAAGAAGAGAGTTATTGAATTCTAATTTTAGTGACTTTTATGGCGTGGACTGCTTCTATCTTGCTTTAATGCACTTTCTAATGGTTTTTTTCAATCTGGGAAATATTTATAAAGTGGTTTCAAGATTGAAAACAATGTAAGAGAAAAGAAATAGTTTATTTTCTTTGTTCAAATATGCAAAAAAAGAAAGCAATTAAGGTCTTAAAACCTACCTTAAGAGAAAAGAAAAGGTATCTTGTTTATAGTCTGGACTATTTTGGCGCTAATGCTTGCGATTATGAAGACGTGAAAGAGCAGATTGAAAAAAGCATATTGGGTTTCATAGGAGAGCTTGGATATGGGAAAGCAGGCGTAATGTTTATTAAAGGTTCAGGCGAGAAGGGTATATTAAGGTCTAGCAGGAAATATGTGGATCATGTCAGAACAGGCATGATGATGATTAATAAAATTGATAAAAAAGATGTCATTGTGAGGACAATTGGGCTTTCAGGAAGCTTGAACAAGGCTGAGAAAATTTATGATAATGAAAAAACATGGAGCGTGAATTAAATGCAAGCAGATGAAATGAGTCATCAAGCAATGGGTTACGATAGGGCCAGCACTGTTTTTAGTCCTGACGGCAGGCTTTTGCAGGTAGAATATGCGAGAAAGACAATCAAGGCAGGCTCAACTGCAGTTGGAATAACATGCAAGGATGGTGTTTTGATACTGGCTGACAAGAGGGTTGTTGAAAAACTAATAGTCAGCAAGTCTGTAGAAAAAATATTCCAGATTGATGAGCACATGGGAGCAACTGCTTCAGGAATACTTAGCGATGGAAGAATCTTGGTGGAAAGGGCACAGGTTGTTGCGCAGCAGCATAGAGTGACATACAATACACCAATACAAACAGAGACGTTAGTCAAAGATATTTGCAACACGCAGCAAATGTACACTCAAGTTGGCGGTGCAAGACCTTTTGGAGTCAGCTTGATGTTTATGGGAATGGGGAGAAATCCGCATTTGTTTGTGACAGATCCTACAGGGACATTCTTTGAATACAAGGCAACAGCGATAGGAGAGAAAGATGATGTTGTCAAGGAAATATTGAACAAGGAATACAAGGAAAACATGACATTCGAACAGGCGCTGAAGCTTTCTATGAACACATTGAAGAGATCTCTTGGCGATGGTTTTAACATAGACAGGATTGATGGTGCTTATATAGATATTAAAGACAAAAAATTCAGAAGGTATTCCAAAGAGGAGTTAAGCAGAGCTTT
>CAYIYF010000028.1:0-8127 GCA_964367575.1 Candidatus Woesearchaeota archaeon
AAAAGAAGGCTTGGGTAAAGGTCAGTGGTTCAAAATTTTTCAGAGAAATCTGAAAGGATGAAAGTCCACTCTCCGCTACTTTTTATTTTATAAAATGTCCAAAGAATTCCCGACACTAAAAAACAAATTAATTCTAGCGCCAATGGCAGAGGTCTCTTCTTTAGCATTCAGACTCTTATGCAGAAAATACGGCGCTTCAATGGCTTACACAGAACAACTTTCTTCATTAGCAATTGTAAGAGACAATGAAAAAACAATGGAAATGGCTTTGACATCAGAAAAAGATTCACCAGTGGGATTGCAATTATTTGGAAGGAACCCAGATACTCTTATCGACGCAGCAAAGAAACTCCACAAGAATTTTGATGTTATTGATTTAAACATGGGATGTCCATCGAAAAAAATTGTTCAAGAAGGATATGGTTCAGCATTACTAAAAGAAAAAGATAAGATTCACGAGATTATATCTTCATTAAAATCTGCAATTCCAAGACCTATAACAGTAAAAATGCGTTCTGGTTTCAAGAAAGTTGAAGCGTTAGAAATAGCAAAAGTTATGGAGAAAGCTGGCTGCGCTGCAATTACAATTCACGCAAGAACACAAGAACAAGGTTATTCTGGTCATGCAGATTGGTCATTAATAAAACAGCTCAAGGACAATCTAAGCATTCCAATTATTGGTAATGGTGATGTCGTTGATCCATTATCAGCAGAAAAAATGCTGAAAGAAACCAAATGTGATTATATCATGATTGCTCGTGCTGCACGCAATAATCCTTGGATATTCAAACAGATAATTCATTACTTTGAGACTGGAGAAATCATCAAACAAAATCCAGAAGAAAAGATCAATTTATTTAATGAATACATCAAATGCGGCGAAACTAGCTTCAAACTTCTAAAAATGCGTGCAATTGACTTCACAAAAGGTATAGAAAATTCAAGCGAGCTGAGAAATTCGCTTGGAAGGGTTAAGAGTATTGAAGAAATAAAAACAGTTCTTGGAAAGTTAACATTATAAATAAGGTTTCTTTTAGATGTTAATGACATTAATATGTGGTATAGATGAAGCGGCACGTGGTCCACTTATTGGTAGTATGTTCATAGTTGGGACGATGTTTGAAGAGAAAAGTTTACAAAAGCTAAAAGAGTTAGGTGTTAAAGATTCTAAATTACTAAAACATTCAAAAAGAATTGAATTAGAAAAAGAAATTAAAAAAATTGCTGAAAAAATAAAGATAATAGAAGTAAAACCTAAAGAAATTGATGAAGCTGTTGAATCAGAATCTGGTTTGAACTTAAATTGGTTAGAAGCATTAAAACAAGCAGAGATAATAAATGAATTAAAACCAGATAGAGCAGTTATAGATTGCCCTAGCACAAATCTTGAAGCTTATACTGCATATTTAAAAAAACATATAAAAAAAGATGTTTTGAGTAAATTACATCTGGTTGTTGAACACAAGGCAGACTTTAATTTTTTAGAATGTGCAAGTGCTTCAATTATAGCTAAATGCGAGCGTGAAAGTTATATAGAAAAGCTCCATCGTCAATATGGCAATCTCGGCAGTGGCTATCCAAGTGATCCAAGAACAATTGAATTCTTGAATAATAACTGGGATAAACATCCAGAAATATTCAGGAAAACATGGGAAACATATAAAAGAGTTGCAAGTACAAAAACACAAAAAAGTTTGGGTGATTATTAAAGTTTCATTGCACTTTCAATGATATCATTAAGGAAATCTGCCAAGTCTGTTGGCTTTCTTGAAAGTTTCCTTAAGTTTTCATGGATAGATAGAGCCTTCTTTGCCATAATCTCTTTTACTTTCCTTTCATCACCTTGTAATGCCGTAACTAAATTCCTTCTGTCAACAAAGACATCCTTTCCAATATCCTTCATCTGACAATTAGTGTCTTTTAAGTCATCTGCAGCCTGGTAAAGTATTCCTAAATCAATTCCTACTTTCTCTAACATCATCAAATCCCTATCAATATTTTCTTGATCTTTACTTTTTAGTGGAAGAATATAACGCTGATGCCATTTCAAATCATCTCTCTTGGCAACAGCAGGAACTCTTAAGGCATATGCAATCAGCGCTCCTGTTTTAAGTGCGTGCATTCTAAGTATTACATCCAAAGAATCATCCTTGCCTCTTAAGTCAATCATCTGCCCGGACAAAAGACCTTCTGATGCCCTGATTAGCTCTTTTTGTAATTCAACTTTTTGGTAATTACTCAGTCTTGAATCAGATATCAATCTTTCAGCTTCTGTTCTTAAGTCATGTGATGCTAAAACAGCTGTATGAGTACCATATTGAAGGTGGCATGCCCTCTTGCCTCTTCTTAATGTAGCATCATCCATGCATTCAAGGTCATCCATTATCAAGCTGCTTGAATGTACGAACTCGCTAGTCCAAGCAAGACGCATAGAAATGTCTTCTGAAATTTCATACATTTGTGAAGAAGCAATTGTCAAGAGCGGCCTTTTCAGTCCAGCACTTCTGTTAAGTGTTGTGTACCTTGAAGCTTCTCTTAATTTTCTCACTTCAGGGGGCCAGCTGTCGTCAAATCTTGGCAGATAGCGCTCTCCATGCTCCCATAATTTTTCCTTAGTACCTTCAAAGTTCATTCTATATTTAGTCTTGTTTAAAAGTATCATCTAAAATATATATTTAAAAACTTATATGTTCTCTACCTTGCCTTCCCGGCCATTCTAGCTTTAATAATTAATAACCTTTATAAAAGAAAAAATGGTCTTTAAACAACAGAAGTGGCAACAAATGGCAATAATAAAATCCATGCATCTAAAAGGCTTCAAAAGTTTTGCCAAGCCAATTGACCTTGAATTCGGCAGGGGATTTAACTGCATTATAGGCGCAAATGGCTCTGGAAAGTCGAATGTAATGGATGGCCTCTGCTTTGTCCTGGGCAAATTATCGGCAAAGTCCATGCGCGCAGAAAAGTCCTCGAACCTTATCTACAACGGAGGAAAAACTGGCTCGCCAATGAAGGAAGCAGAAGTGTCCCTAGTCTTCACAAATGAAAATGATGAATTCCCTATCAAGGCAGAAGAAGTCAAATTAACAAGAATAATAAAGCAGACAGGAAACTCTGTATATAAAATAAATGATCAGGTAATGACAAGGCAGCAAGTTCTTGAATTTCTAGCAGCCGCAAAAATTGACCCAGAAGGCCACAACATAATTCTTCAAGGGGACATTGTTGGATTTATGGAAATGAGGCAGGAAAACAGAAGGATGCTTATAGAGGAAATAGCCGGCATCTCTGTGTATGAAGACAAAAAAGCCCGCGCAATGAATTCTCTGGACAAAGTAGAATCGCAGTTGAATGATGCAACATTGATTCTAAAGGAGCGTGAAGCTTATCTTCGCGAGCTAAAAAAAGACAAAGAGCAGGCAGAAAAATACAGGGAGCTCGAAAAAAATATCAAATCAAACAAGGCAACTCATCTCAGCATTCAGATAAAAGAAAAAGAGGTCAAGCTTGAAGAGGTAATGTCAAAGATAAAATCTCAGGAAGACTCAATAAAAAAGATAGATGAAAATACGAAAGAAATAAGAAGCAAGATAGAAAAAAAGAGACAAGAATTAGATGCAATAAACAAAGATATAGAACAGAAGGGAGAAAAAGAGGCTATAGACCTTCAGGACAGCATAGAAAAATTAAAGACTAACCTAGCAAGGAACGCTGAGAGGCTAACCACATGCAGTGGCGAAATCACAAAGCTCACAGAAAGGAAAAAGCAGTTGCTCTCCTCATTAGAAGACACAAAGAATACTGTTTCTGGATTAGAGGACAGCAAAAAAAAGCTGATTGAGGAGATAAAAAATTTAAAGGAAAAAGAATCAAAGCAGTCTTTAGTGATAAATCAAATAAAAAGCAATCTTGGCTTCTCATCAAATAATGAGCTTGAAAAAATTGAAGATGAGCTGGATAAAAAAATAAAAGATTACCAGACTCTCCAGGAAAAAAATAAAAAACTTCTTCAGAAAAAATTTAAATTTGACGCTGACATAAGCACACTGAATGAGAAAATATCATCAATTGAACAGCTTGAGAAAAAATCAAACCCTGAAAAAACAAAAAAAGATTTTGAGTCAGTATCAAAAGAGCTTAACAAGAGAATATCTGAAGACACAGTAATATATGATCAGCTAAAAAAAACAAAAGATGACTACACAAAGCTAAGCGAAGAGTTGTTTAGACTGCAAACACAAAAAGGTAGCATAAAAGCCTCAAGCAGTGCAGACCTTGCAATTAGAAAAATAAAAGAATTAAAAAATCCAAATGTCTACGGAACTGTGAGAGAACTTGGCGAAGTAGATATGAAGTTTACAACTGCATTAGAAGTTGCAGCTGGATCAAGGATAAAATCCCTTGTTGTAAGAGACGATAAAGTTGCAGCAGAATGCATAAAGGTTCTAAAAGAATCAAAGGCCGGTATAGCCACCTTTCTGCCAATGAATAAAATAAAAGGAAAGCCAGCTACAAGGATAAACGCTCCTGGAATATACGGTTCAGCTATTGATTTAATAGAGTTTGATCCAAAATTCAAGGAGATATTCTCATATGTATTTGCAGGCACATTGGTTGTAGAAAGCATAGAAATAGCAAGAAAAGTCGGCATAGGCAAGGCTAGAATGGTCACTCTTGATGGAGATCTAATGGAAATTTCTGGCGCAATGATTGGTGGTCATCGTGCAAAGCTTCCTGGAATTGGTTTCAGTGAGAAGAACATCACTTCTGATTTAAATGACATAACAAAAAAACTTGATAAGATAACAGAGCTGAAAAAATTACTGGAAAAAAGAAAAGAAGAAAATGAAAATTTAATCTCAGAGCTCCGCAACAAAAAATCAGAGCTTGAAGCAGACTTGATAAAAATAGAGCGCATATCCTCTGGTATGAGCATAACTGAACTAAAAAAGCAGCTTGAAGATATTAAAGACGATTCTGTTTACAGGGAATTTGATGATGTCGGCAAGTCAATGGATAAATTAAACTTTGAGATAGAAAAAATAAAATCTGAAAAAAATAAGATTAGGGGCAAAAATTCTGGAGAAGGGCAGACAGAGCTTGAAAAAAATGAATCACTCAGGTTGAAGACGCGCGAGGACATTGTAGAAAAGAATACTCAAATAAAGAATATAGAAATACAGATCAATAGTATGTACAATCCTGAAAAAGATAAGATACGCCAGCTTATAAAAAACTGCGATAAAGAGCACAAGGATTTCATGGAGGAATTAAAGACCCTTGAGTCATTAATAAAAGACCAAAATCAAACATTAGGCAAAAAAGAATCAGAAAAGTCAAGGTTCCAAAAAGCATACAAAGATCTATTCACAACAAGAAATAACACCTCAGAATCTATTCAGAAAATGGAATCAATGATACTTCTTGAAGCAGCCAAAGAAAAGACTATTCGGGATAGGATTAATGAGTTCTCAATAAACAAAGCCAAGATAACAGCAGAAATAGAGGCTTTAAACGCTGAATTCGAGGATTTTAAGGGAATACCACTAAGGCGCGGCCTTTCAATTGAGGAATTAAAGTTTGAAATAAAGAACTTTGAGTCAATGCTTTCTAAGATAGGAAATGTGAATATGCGCGCCCTTGAGGTCTATGAAGAGATAAATCAGGAGTACATTAAACTCATAGAAAAGCGTGACAAGCTTTCAACAGAACGTCAGGATGTGCTGAACATGATAACAGAAATAGAAAAAAATAAGAAAGACATCTTCATGAAAACATTCAAGGAGTTAGACAAGAATTTTAGCAGAATCTTCCTCTCGCTTTCAAGAAAAGGCGAAGCAAATTTGGAGCTGGAAAACAAGGATGATCCTCTCAGTGCAGGTGTCGATATAAAAGTAAGGATAACTGGAAATAAATTCCTTGACATAAAATCACTTTCTGGCGGTGAAAAAACAATGGCAGCTCTTGCATTCATTTTTGCAATACAGGAATACCAGCCAATGGCATTTTACCTTTTGGATGAAGTTGATGCTGCATTAGACAAGAAAAACTCAGAGTTATTGTCAGAGTTAGTCTCAAAATATTCGCAGACAGCACAATACATCATGGTATCGCATAACGACAATGTAATAACAGAAGCAGACTATGTTTATGGTGTGAGCATGCATCAAACAGGAATATCAAAAGTTGTCAGTCTGAAGCTTTAGTTTTATCTCTTCTTGCCATATACGTTGTCACTCATGGATTTAACGCCATATGCATAAAGAACAGCGGCAATTATTATAAGTGCTATTACCGCAGATACTATAAGCGTGAATTGTGTCTTGGTTACCGCATACCTCTTTTCCAGGATTCCAGGAGTTTCTAAAACAGGCTCTTTTGATCTGCTGATTGTGATAATCTCAGAGTCCACTAATGTCTGTCCTCCATGCCTCAACTCAAGGGCAATCACATAAAGCCCATATGGCACATCCTCAGGAATCATTAAAGTTTTGTCGAAATTAAGCATGTCTTTTACTGTAATTGCTTGCGAAACTTTAAACACTTCATGATTTTCAACATTTTTTAGTATGTAGCTTAACTCCACATCATCGCCGGCAAATCCACTTAGATGAACAGAAACAAGTATGTTTTCTCCTGGGCTGACTTCCTTGAATTGCTCTGGCAAGTTTATCTCCACCTGTCCAGGCAATCCAGCTGAGCTGATATCTAGTATGACTAATAGGTATGATTTCACTGTTTTTCCTCTTGCATTAATATATCCGCTTACTACTCCTGGTTTATCTCCGATGAAAGTTATGCTTATCTCCTTTGACTCATCAGGCTCAATATGCATCGTTTTTGGATTTATCAGGATATACTCCTCAAGGTTGCTGCTGAATTCCAAGTCAAGAGAAATATCAAGTATGTTAGTGACCTCGAGTGTTTCTGTCTTCTTCTCTCCAAAGTGCAAGTCAAGTAAAAACTTTGATGGGCTGAACTTCATTAGTGTCTTGCTTGAAGTAAGTGGTTGAGACAGCACAGCAGCCGCCTCTTCAGCAGCAGTGGTTGCTGCCGCAGCGCCAGAAGAAGACTCTGCAATTATTTTCAATGATACATTGCCTGTCGCTTCCCCAGTCACGTAAGAGCGTTCTATCTCAATCTGACCAAGCCTGTCCATTACCTTGGACGTGCTTATGATAAGGATTATTATGTAAACTAGCAGCAGCAGCGTTATTATATTTGTCTTCCTATGAAATTCAGCTATAGTTAACTGTTTCAAGCCCCTTTTCACATTCTTCCCCATAAGATTAGCATCCATTTATCTGATTAAATAATTTGCTATGGCCTATTTTGGATTGTAATACATCACGACAAGCTTCCCTGAGTGGTGTCCTTTGACTGCATTCAATGGCACAAATAGAGACAAGACTACATTCTCGCTTTGATTTGCTTCTAAGAAAAAATAATCTTTGTCAGCCATTATATTATCCAAGTTATTTAGATTTATATCTATGTTTGCATTCTTAGATGTTGCTACTCTTAATGTTCTTTTTGTGATTGTTCCTGGCATCACAATTCCAAAATGTATTGCATCACTGTCCAAATTCACGCCGGCATAATCTCCTATGGTATAATCTACTTGATAAACCGCATAACCAATAATTTTGTTGCTGGCATAAACTAAAAATACGCCAATTATCAGAACTAGTGATAGAATAAAAAATAATATTATATACCTCCATATGATATTCTTTTTCAAAAAATTCACTTCCTTTACAGCTTCTTCATTTTCTCTTCAGAGTTGTTTGTCCTCTCGTATTTTAATGATTTTCTCTCGAAAATCATCCATCCTATGTCTAGAACGATAAGAATTATTATTACCACAGCAACAACAAAGCCTGCGGATATTTCAAATCCTTTTTCTATAACAACATCCAGCTTCTCTTGTTTTACAGATCCGCTATAATGTATTTCAAGAGCAACCTTGTAATCACCTGGAGTCAAGTCCCCTATATCAAGGAAAACAGGGATTTCTGCAGTCTCCAAAGCACCAATGTCAACGCTGTGCGAAAAAGACTTCTCGCTTATTGGCACACTGTCTTTTTCAAGGTAAGCAACAACATACACCTCATCCACGAAATAGTT
>CAYIYF010000029.1:0-7946 GCA_964367575.1 Candidatus Woesearchaeota archaeon
GGCTACAGATAATAATCAAATAAATCGCATATATCACAAATACAGATAGGATATATTAACATCATGTTTACGGCTTGGATGCCTTTTAATAAAGAAAAGTCCTTTCGGAAAAACATGGTACTGAAAAGTACTAAGACAATATCTTATTCTGTGTAAACTGATTTAAAATAAATGCGCATAGGAGACGCAAAATGGGAAAAATTAGTTTGGTTTCGGCCAAATATATTATTCATGCCACAATAACAGTTGATGGCATGGTTGACAGGCCAGATATTATTGGGTCTGTTTTCGGACAGACAGAAGGTCTTTTGGGAAATGACTTAGAGCTTCGAGAACTCCAAAGTTCAGGAAGAATTGGAAGAATAGAAGTAGAGACAACTACAAAGGATGGAAAAACAAGAGGGGAAATAAAAATTCCAAGTTCAATGGACAAGACAGAAACTGCCTTGATTGCTGCAGCAATTGAAACTATCCAAAGGATTGGTCCATGCAATGCAGAAGTTAAGATTACAAAGCTTGAGGATATTCGCGCTGTAAAGCGCACGCAGGTTATTGATCGCGCAAAGCTTCTTCTTAGCGGTTTGACGCATGGCCAGGACTCTCCTGATTCAAGGGACATCAAAGAAAAAGTGTCAACAGGGGCAAAAGTAGCGGATATTGTGGATTATGGGAAAGAACAGCTTCCCGCTGGACCTGACGTAAAGGATGCAAACGAAATAATCTTGGTCGAAGGCCGTGCAGATGTTGTCAACTTGTTAAGGTATGACATCAAGAATGCAATCGCTATGAACGGGACTTCTGTTCCAAAGACAATAATAGATCTCTCAAAAAAGAAAGAGATAATTGCGTTTTTGGATGGCGACCGTGGTGGAGATTTGATTCTCAAGGAGCTTGCAATGGTTGCAAAGGATATAAAATATGTCGCACGTGCTCCTGATGGAAAAGAAGTTGAAGAGATAACTCACAAGGAAATTCACCAGGCATTAAGAGGAAAATTAAAATTCCAGGACGCTGTTGACCAGATTGGTTCAGAAAGAAACTCTTCAGTGCGTGAAGAGCGAACACCATACCGAAGAACTGAAAGATCAGATTCAAGAAGCATGAATGGAAGGCGCGAATTCAGGCCAAGAGATTCTTCAAACAGGAGAAGTTTTAGGTCTGATTCTCCAAGACGTGAATTTAAACCAAGAAATGAAGGGATGGAAAGAAGGGATTTCAGGCCAAGAGAAAGTTACGACAGGCCTTTGAGAATTCCTTTAGCCCAAAGAGAAAAATTCATCAAGTTGGTTGGTGAAATTGAGGGTTCAAAAGAAGCATACATCTTAGATAACAGGTCAAACATCCTAGGAAAAGTTCCTATAAAGGATTTGGCAGAAACACTGCAGGAAATTGGAAGGCTTGCTTTTGCTGTTGTGCTTGATGGGGCAGTTTCAGAAGAGTTGTTACAGGCTGCAGAAGGAGCAAGAATAAGGTATATGGTAGGCACAAAAGCATCATTGAAAGAAGTTCGTTCAAGCGTGAAAGTTCTCACAAAAGAGAATCTTCAATAAGAACTTCAAATATATCCAAGAGGTGAAAAATGGAATATTCAAAAGATTACAATAAATTAAAGAACTTGCCGAGAATTGCAATTCTTTTGCTTATTATTTTCACTTTATTTCTTTCTGCCTATTACCTTGGATTCACAAGGGAATATTGCGGCAAGGATAAGGATTGTTTCTTGGTTAATACAGCAACATGCAGTCCTGCAGAGGTTTATGTTTCAAGAAGCAATAACATTTACCATTATCAAATTTATCCTTCATTAAAAAACACCTGTAAATTAAAGGTAACATTTGAAAGGGCACAAGAAGGAACTTCCCAGGAACATATTGAATTGCTTGAAGGCAAATCAATGAATTGTTACATTCCAAAATCAAATCTAAGAAGCGTAAATCCAATAGAAATGGAAAATATTATTACTTACTGCTCAGGTCCATTGAAAGAAGGGCTTTACGAATTAATAATAAAGCGCATGTATGAGTTTGTCATAATAAACATTGGAGAAATAACAGAAGAACTGCAGACAATTATGAATGTTTAATAATACTAAAATTAATTCTTTATAGCTTTCCTTAGCATACACTTTTGAAGTATAAACGCAGGCCGCAAAAGATGGAATCATGCACCAATGCTGGTTAGCCCCAAGCTTTCCTCCACTTCGTTACCCCAAAAGCGCCAATAAATATGTTGAGTGCTGCTCCGATCAAGGCCTGACACGATTCACAAAATTACCAGCCAATTGGGACAAAGTTTCGTCGTACGGCTTGGGACCAGCACCAAGAGTATAATCCTCTCAATTGCTTCAGCCCCACCATAAAGCCAATTTATGGTAACAAGGCACGGCTAAAGCCCCGGCCTAGCCTGCATATTTATTAAGAAAAAATTGTATTTAAAACTATGTATGCACTATTTACAGCAAACCATCTCAATCCTATAAGGGTTCTTAGAATGTAAACGGTCATACTGCCAGCATCCTTGTGTTGGGTCATTAAAAGGTCTAACAATTTCCAAGTAAGAATCATCGCTGCCAAGATTATCACGTATATTCTCTGCGCTGCATAAGCCACTAGAAAGGCATCCGATAGTTGTTGGAATCAAACTTGAAAGAGAAGGGGCACTATCATCAACAACAGAGCAATGCACAACATTGGGATAATTAAAAGGGCAGTACTGCACATAATCTGTGTTTGCAACTGCACTTCTTACATTGACACAATTAACAGGCACATCAGTTGTAGATGTAATGAAATCACCAGTATCAACTGCATTTTGCAATGTTTTAGATGCGCCATTTACAACTAAATCTACATCATCAGCGCTATGACCAAAATTAGAAGAACCTTGGCCTCGAACAAACAATATGCCACCGGCTACTATAATCAAAAAACTAAGAAAGTACACGTGCCTCTTTTTTATGTTTATATTGACCATTCTTCCTGGAAATGATAAACCCAAAGGTATATTTAAACTTAACTATGCTCTTGGAATAACAGCTTTAGTATCAACATTAGATTTAATCAAGGAATCTCCTATTCCCCTTCCAACACCATAAGAAGCCTTAGTACTCACCAAATCCAAGATGCTAAAAACTTTATCGCTTGTTTTGTATCTAACTTCTTCAAGGTTTTCAAACCCAGATAATTCTTCTGCCTTTTTCTTCGCTTCTTCCATACCGCCATATTCATCAATTAATCCTATTTCAAAAGCTTCAACGCCCAAATAGTAAAGTCCTTCTGAAAACTTTTTTATGTCATTAACTTCCATGCCCCTATTTTGTGCTACTGCTTTAATAAAATTTTCATGAATAATATCTATCTTTGACTGCAACAAAGTTCTTTCATCTTCAGTTAATTTTTCGTATGCATTTCCAATATCCTTGAATTTTCCACCCTTTAATTCCTGATATCCAACACCATATTCATCCATCAATCCACTAAACTCAAGATATCCGCCATTAACACCAATTGAACCAGTCAAACTCATCTCATCTGCAAATATATGATCAGAAGCGCTTGCAACCCAATAAGCACCACTTGTACCTATTTCTCTTATGACTGCAACAACAGGTTTTTCCATATTTAACACTGAATCAGCAATCTCTTTTGATGCTACAACAGTTCCACCGGGGCTGTTTATTTCGAGTATAACTGCTTTGATATTTTTAGACTTTTCAGCAGAGTTCAATAATTCAACAACTTTTCTGCTGTTTACACCTTCAGAAGCAAATGGAAGACTGTCTGAAGTGCTGATTATCATACCTTCAATAGGTATTATTGCAACCTTATCTCCAACCTCATCAGAAAATATTTTGCCAAAAATAAAGCTAACAAGAAATAAAAGAGACAAAACAATTATAACTGTCTTGAACTTTCCAGAGTTTTCATTTCTTTGCTTCTGCATATCATTAGCCATTCTTCTAAAATAAACATCATCAATTTTTCTTCTTGACTTAAAATTTGCCATTGGTATTTACCACCCTTGTATTTGATAAAACTTCAAAGAACCTTACATTATCCTTTTTAATAACTCCGTAAAGCACATCAAAAAAAAGTAAAAATGTAGATATCTTTGACAAATTTCTCAAAAAGCCTTGTGAAAACCTCAGTTTCATGCCAAAAGCATCAATGACCTTTATTCCCATAGCCATTTTGCCTACGCTCTGTCTGACTTTATACTCTAGTATTGCCCAGTAAAGCACGCTTAGCAATGCCGTTAAAAAGCTCAGCAAAAAAATGCCAAAGCTAAACCCACTATATGCTCCGATAGGGCTCAAAATACCATCAAAATGTTGTCTAGAATCTTCAAAAAAAAGATTCCCAATAGGCAAAAAAACAACAAAAAATACAATAATCAAATCTATCAAATACGCAAACGCCCTTTTCCATAAAGGAACCAAGATTGTCTTTTGTTCAAATCCCTCTCTTTCAGAAATAATGTTTCGCATAACAAAAAAGCAGTAAAAAGCTATATAAAACTTACTAAACCATACCGTTATATGATAAAAAAATTACAAGATGTTTCACAAGATGTTTTTCTCGAACTTGAAAAGTCTCCAGATAAAAAAGACAAAAATAACCTTCATAAGATAAAACAAAAAATCGCACGTAAGTATAGCTTGCCTCAGGCTCCTAGAAACATAAATCTATTCCTCTCAGCAACAGAAAAACAAAGAAAAAAATTCTCAAATCTACTGCTGACAAAGCCAACACGAACAATTTCAGGTGTAGCACCTTTAGCCTTATTTACACGACCAATGGGATGTCCTCCACAGGCAAAATGCATTTTCTGTCCTGGCGGACCAGGCTCTTTTTTTGGCAATGTTCCAAAATCATACACCGGAAACGAGCCGGCATCAAGGCGTGCAGCACGAAACCATTATGATCCCTACTTGCAGGTTTTCAACAGGTTAGAGCATTACTCAATATTGAACCAGAATTTTGAAAAGCTTGAAGTGATAACAATGGGTGGCACATTCCAGTTTTACCCTGAAGCCTACAGAAAAGAATTCATGATGTACTTATACAAAGCAGTAAATGATTTCTCAAAAATGTTTTACTCTAAAAATAAATTCAACTACAACACATTTAAGGAATTTTTCGAGCTTCCATGCAGCAACATCAATGACAAAGAAAGAACAGAAAGGATACATACAAAACTTCTTAAAATGAAAACTGCAAATCTAAAAACACTTGAGCAAGAAAAAAAATTAAATGAAACATCTCGCAATCGCACCGTTACATTGTTGATAGAAACACGTCCGGATCTTGGGATGTTAAAAGACGGTAATGAAATACTTTCATATGGTGGAACAAAAGTCGAGCTTGGTGTACAATCAGTTTATGATAACACTCTTGATTTTGTTAAGCGCGGCCACAATGTGCAGGCTTCAATAGACTCAACAAGAATCCTCAAAGATCTTTCATTCAAAATTAACTATCACTATATGCTTGGCTTGACTGAAGACAGAAAAAAGGATCTTAAAGGAATAAAACAATTATTCTCAAATCCAGATTTCAAGCCGGACATGCTAAAGATATATCCCTGTCTAGTAATGCCAGGAACACCGCTATTTGACCTTTGGAAGCATGGAGAATATCATCCAATCTCAGTTGATGAATGTGTTAATATGATCACAAAAGTAAAAAAAATAATTCCACCATGGGTAAGAATTCAAAGGATACAAAGAGACATACCATCAACAGTTATTGCGGCCGGACCAATAAAAACCAACTTAAGACAGTTAGTACAGGAGTCCTGCAAAAAGCATAATATTCAGTGTCAATGCATCCGCTGTCGTGAACCAATGAACCACGAAATAAACTGGGATTATGTTAAGTTGATAAAAAGAAGCTATGAAGCATCTCACGGCCAGGAAGATTTCATCAGTTATGAAGACACAAAAAACAATTTAATACTTGGATTCTGCAGGTTAAGAATTCCATCACAAATTCTCAGAAATGAAATAACTTCTTCAACAGCATTAATACGCGAGCTCCATGTCTATGGTCCAGCAGCAAATCCGGGAAATAGCGGCATAGTGCAGCACAAAGGCCTAGGCAAGGCTTTAATGTATGAAGCAGAAAAATTAGCAAAAGAAAAATACAGCAAAAATAAAATGGTTGTCATTGCCGGTGTTGGTGTTCGTGAATATTACAAGAAACTCGGTTATTCTCCAGAAGGACCTTACATTTCTAAAAAGATTTAATCTTTAAATTGCTGTTTCTAAAAAAATAATATAGCCCTATTACCAATATTGCAAGGAAAGTGCTCCACATATCAAAAAAGCTTGCCTTTAAACCAGGCTCGCTGCTGCATGAAACATTCTCAACAGGATTTAATGGGCAAACTCCTGTCACGCATTCATTGCAAATTCTTGTTCTTTGGTTGTTTACACAATCACCCCATTTTCCACAAACCCAAGAAGCTCCTGAAGCAGAACTGCAGCTAGGATTAGTTTCTGCTGGCAAGTTTTTCACAGTACAGCCAGGATTGACACAATTTCCAAATTCAGAGCTGCATATCTTTCCAACGCATGCATCTCCAAACTTAAGCTCATTGCATCCGTCACCATCATAGTCTCCGCAATAGTACAATCCATCTAAACCACATACACTAGTTCCTTTTACGCAATAATTGCTGCAGTCATCGCTATCACCAGGACCATCCAATCCCTCAATCAAGCAATTTTCGCTGCACCCATCACCATCATCTGTATTTCCATCGTCGCATTGCTCGCCTGCATCTTTGTCTCCATCGCCGCAATAATTTGTTGTGGCATTTACTTGCAGTATTGTGCTGGGTGGAACAACCAAGCCACCAAGATTGAATCCTTTCGCTTTCCATTTTGCAATATCCGGTATTGGGCCAGGATTACTGTTTTCTGCATACCATGAAGTCTTTCCAATGCTTCCAGCAACAACCAATGGGCTTGGATCAACTACTGATAAGTAATCTTGATCTCCTGGCTTGGCATCAGGATTTATTACAGAAACTCCAAATGTGATTCCATCGCATTCATTGCTTCCGGAAATGTCTAAGATTATCTCAACAGAATCTCCTCTTTCAACAGGACCAGTAGGAGACCACTTGAAGCTAGAGCCTACCAAAGCATCAGCGCAATCAGGTGGAATAACAATATTACAGTCTGTATCACCTTCATCTGTTTGTCCATCGCAGTCATTATCAAAAAAGTCATTGCAATTTTCTTCTTGCAATTCAGCTCCTGGATAACCCCATGAAAATTCACCGTCATTAGACATATAGCAAACAGCATTTTTCACGTCAGGATTTTCAAAAGGAGGATTAGGATATCCTATCAAATCATAAAATTTCATGCATTGCTTCTCTGTTGTCTCGTCACAGGTCACTGTTAAAGCCTCGCAGCAAGAGATTCCAGAGCATCCTGGAGAACAGGTTAAAGTTGTGGACTCTGCTTCCTTCATGGTGTCTTCACCAAGACTTGAATTGTCGTGATCTACATCAAAATCATCGCAGTTTATATTACCAACGCCACAAAAATCATCATCGAGGTCATCATCAAGACCATCATTCTTCTTGCAGCAAAGTTGATTTTTATAAAATCCACATACTGCAGCATGTGCATTGTAAGCAGATCCAGATACACCTTCAAAAGACAAAACACACTCTTCAGTAGCATCGCAACTGTCGGAAGTTCTGCATTCCAGTCTTTGATAACAAACAGGTATATAATCTCCCGCTGGAGGCAAGTCACTTGCACTTGCTTCTGGTCCATAAATGTGGGCATTTGTTATTGGATCTAAATAAGAAATCATTGTCCCATTAGCCAGATAAGCCACAAGATTTTCAAGTGAGTTATCGCACTGCCTTGATGGATTTGTCACAGCAAGATTATCAGATAGTTGCGCGCATATCCCGCTGGTCTC
>CAYIYF010000030.1:0-7920 GCA_964367575.1 Candidatus Woesearchaeota archaeon
CTTTAGGCAAACAAATGTTTAGAGAAGGAGGATGGGAATATTTGAAGTATGTTGCTGAAACTGCTATTAACAATCCAAGTTATATTGGAACTGCAGTTGCTCATGCGATAAAATTCAATCACTTTCACAAAATAAATGAAGAGATGTCCAAAGTAGATGAGTATGTTCCACACACTGAAAGTCTATATGCGCGTTTTTCTCATGAAGCTAGTAGGATTTATTCTAATGGCAAGTTAGGACTGCAGGAAAGATTAGGAATTATCTCTGAGAGGGCTTATTCAGTGGTGAATAGTGCTGAGCATAGATTTGCCAAATTGCACAGAGATTTCAGAAGTGGGGCCAAAAGTGCCCTTGAAAGTTTGAAGGTTAGAATTAATCAAGAATTAACAAAATATGAACAAGTATGATTTTTATTATGAATACCCAAAAAATTAAATTGCCAGCATGCTTAGCCTATTATTTTCAACAAATTCTTCTTCAACTACTTCTTTAGGAATGTCTCTGTACTTGTCCTCAAGGATGGCTATCTTGTGGTCTATTTCCTTTCTAAGCAACCTAGAATGCTCTTCTCTAAGAGAACTGGCAATATCTGCTAGAATGCTATTATCTCCTGAGGCTTCTAGAAGTGCTTTTTTTGATCTTGCGTAATCTTCTGCCTTGTAAGTGAATGTTGCTATTCCATATTTAGATTCTACTAAATAAACTTCCAATGGAGTTTTCCGAGAACCAGATCTCCAAGTTCCATTGACAACTAATTTTGCATTTAATGTCTCAGTAAAGAATCTCCTAATTTCAGTTGGTGTAAATACACCATGGGAAATATCTCTATAGATTTCATTTCCTGTTGTTATTTCATCTTCTAATTTTGGTCTTGGACTTCTTGTTTTTTTTACAAGTGGTTTGTTATCTTTATATTTTCCATTTAAAGCTTTATTTTTTAATTTAGGTTTTAGAGTTGCTCTTTTATGATGTCCATTAAGATGGTATGTTTGTCCGTTGCTTATTGGTTCTTCATCTGCAACTTTTTCTTCAAATTCATGGCGATCACTATTACCTGATGTGAATCCATTACTATGGTTGCCATTCTCATATCCTGTATTTATTGCTAATCTTTCATCAATTACAGGATCATTTGTAGTTCCATTACTTAGGTTGCCTATCGCCGTATCTCTCTTTGCATATCTTGCCTTTTCAAGGTACTCATCAATACTATATACTGCTCCGCCTTCAAAAAGTGGTTTATTTAGCATAAAATTTTGAAATAAATTTGCTGATGGCTGAAATAATCCTGGTGTGCGCGGAGTTCTTTGCGAGGAACCATGAATTAATTCGCGAAAGAGATGAAAAGGAGCAGCAATAAGATCCATTATAACGTCCAATAAATTTATCTTCTTTCCTGCATCATTATAATATCTGGATTTATTATAATTGTTATAGCTAGATATATTTCCCATTAGATATCTATTAGGCTCTATAGTCAAACTAAGTGGAAGTTCTGCAAACATTCCTCCACCATATGCTTTTGGAGAATTTAAACCACTAAAAAAATTGAACATTGGATGGTCTTCAGAGTAGGAATCAAGCGGGCGATTCAATTCCATCATGAAACCCCATGGAGTAGGATTCTCTTTTGCTATGTGATTTGCAGGATTAATCGGCTGAACATTTATGAAGACACCATCATAGAAAAAAGCAGGCGATTTCCATTTATTAATCGGCTTAAAGCCTGAAGTTTCTAATAATCTTACAAGGCTATCCTCATCATCCATGCTTCCAAAAAATTCTTGTACGTAAACCATTTAAGTATTTTCGAGGATTATATTGGCATCATTGGTACAATCCCAGAACTGATTCTTGCTCTGTGATTGTCTTCAAGAATTGCTTCTTCATGATACAAGTCTTGTTCAAGATAACTTTCATGTCTTAGCAGAAGCAAAGATGCCACATTTACTATCAAAATTTCAGAGCCTGTGGCTTCTACAACAGTTTTTCTATTATGTGTGTAATCACTCCACTTGCAATTTATAACTGCCAGATTTTTAATCCTGTAAACTTCCAATGGAGTTTTGCGAGAACCAGCTTTCCAACTTCCAGTAGTAACTAAACTTGCATCAAGTTCTTCTGTAATAAATCTTCCAAGCCTATCTCGTGTAAACAGGCCTTCTGTTTCACCATTATAAATTTCTGTGTTAAGCATTTTTGTCTCTGTTAATTATTGCCATCACTTTAAAATGAATAACAACTTTTTATTAATCTCTATACTCCAGTATATATTTATAAATCTATGCCTTAAATGAGAAATAGAGGATTTTTGCCTTAAAGCTCATTATTTGGTCTAATTTTTGAGTTAATATATTATAAGTTTATTATGAATTTTAATGTAAATCTTAAAATATTGCAGGTTTTTTTAAATTGCATTGATTTTAACTGAAGACAAAAGTTTATAAATACTGTTACGATAAAATTTTTTGATAATAGTCATGAAAAATAAAATAAAAACGAGTATGTATATCTTATTAATTCTTCTTTTTAGCATTAGTGTCAATGCGCACATAAAACAATCCCCATTAAATCCGAGAAACATTCCAGAAAGCTTTGAAGAAGCAGAAAGTTTGATTTGCGACAATCCAGACAATGGATTCATGTGGGATTCTAAACACACATATTACATTGCTACTGAATCTTGTGATGGTCTGTTCCTTGGGGTTGTTAATGCATTAACTCCAGAGCTTAGAACTTTTGAAGGAAGCAAAATATGGGGAATCTATAGAGACGGTGCTTGGATATCATTATTAAATAATGCATCTTCTGAAAATATTATTTTTGGAAACTATGGAGATATCAATATGAAAGGCAGAGAAGAAATTGTGTGGGATTCCTTTACTCCAACTGGTGGATATACAGGAGTCTTTGGTTTTGGAAATAATGTATTTACATAAATAAATTTTATTTTACAAATAGATAAAAAATGCCATCACTACCGCAGCCAGGAGAAACAAATTGGGGAAACAAGCTAAATGAATTTCTTCTTACTGGGCATAACATAGATGGCACATTGAAAGGTGTGCAAAATGTAATTAATGTAAAGGACTTTGGCGCGACAGGCAATCAGAACGACAACGTGGCTGTTGCCTTCCAGGCGGCAGTGGACAGCGTGCCTGATGGTGGTGGAGCTATCATACTTATCCCGCCAGGTGTGCATCGCCTAGAAACATCCATCATCGTGCGAGATAAATTCATCATCTGGCAGGGCAGTGGAGGTAGCGGGTTCGGCGTCTGTGAGGTGCGATGCGCTAACAACAACAAACTAGGATTCCTGGACGTAGACATCTCGGACGCACTACCAACAAGCAATCCAAATCCAGCCTTTGGTGTACGCAATCTTCTCATCAGAACTCATGAGATGGCAACAATTGCATCTCCGCCTCTCAGTATCGCTATCAAGTACAAAGGTGAGCATGCTATTCTTACTGGCACACAATTCTCCGGAATTATCGAAAATGTATCTATCGAAGGTGTATTCAACGCTAGTTCTGCGTTCAAAATTGGTATCGACATCGACAACGCAAGCAGTTTTGTCATTCGTGATTGCACAATCGTAGGCGCAAATGTCTCAATTGCGACAGGTGAATACAAACTGATGGAGCATGGTGTTCGCGTCGGTAATTTTTCAACACACGTGCACTGCGAGAATGTACATGTTCAGCTTGCCGAGGTAGCGTTCGGCATGGTTGGTACAAACACTAGCGAAGACATGAAAATTATTAGATGCACTGCTACACAGTGCGACTATGGCCTGAAAACAGACACTGCTGTTGGGGGAGTGCAGAATGTTACATACACACATTTCTCAACTTTCCTTGGCGGAATAAAGATGGCTAACAGCCATGCCTACTTCAATGGCAATCTGTTCTTTAAGAGGGAGGATTCACTTGCTTCACATAACTACATTGGAATGGACTTCTCTGGGCGCGGCATCATTTGCGTAGGCAACCAATTCCTAAATCAATCTTCTGCTGGTGGACAAGCAACTGCCATTCGCATCACGGATAATACTGCACTTACCAATACTGATGTGAGCATCATAGCACATAATGTCATCATACCAGGCATTGGAGGTGGCTGGAATAAGACCATTGAACTTGGAGGAGGCGTAATACGTTGCATTGTGCGCGACAACATGACTTATATTGGCGCACCTCAAATTATAAACAATGGAACTGAGAATGAAATAAAAGAGTGGACGGCGAAGCCTGTCCCGACAGTCGCTTCAACAAATGCTTTGACACTAACAGTTGGACATGACTTAGTGAAAGTCTCAGGCACTTCAAATATTACTTCAATATCTGCAACATATGCCGGACATGTAGTAACCCTAATATTTACTGGCAACGCTTCTGGCATAGGACTAACTGCTGGAAGCAACCTAAAGATAGCTGGAAACTTTGGTTATGGCTCAAACGACACAATCACTCTTGTTTGTGATGGCACTAATTGGTTCGAGCGCTCAAGAAGCCTGAACTGATGTTATGTTGAACATAAGTTTTTTCTTTAGAAATCAGCTGAATCTAAAGCAATAAAAATGTTTTTATAGACCAAAAATAATGATATTTAATGGGCAAACTATCATATTTTCTTGTTATTGCTGCATTATTGCTGCTAAGCTATTATTTTTTATTTGCCGAAAAAGAAGCGACATCTGGAGATGATAAAAGAGACAGACAAGCACCATCTCCTAGAACACCACCAATTCAAGAACCAATTGATGAAGACAAAGAAGAAGCCCCAATAATTCCTGATGATTTATTATACACCTTCGGAGCAAAATTCGAACCTCCAGAAGGAATGATACTGCATGGCATGGGGCAATTTCCAAAAGGAAATGCTGATTATCTTTCTGTCCTTGGAAATGAAATAACCCCAATGTCCTCGCTCTTTTTTTCTCCCCTTGCTGATGGACTTAGACCTTGGCCTACAACAATGGAGACACTAAAAAATTATCTTGCTAAAGAAAAAAGTGCAGGCAGAATCCCACATGTCAGTTTGAGTATGCACAGCGGTGGAAAACCGTCAGGCTCAACAGACAAATATTTTGCGATTGATGAGGAAATTGCAGGATCCACAAAACATGATGAACACATAATGGATGTTATCCAGCTTATTAAGGATTACAAGAATCCTGTTTTTGTCAGGATAGGTCATGAATTTTCCGGTTCATGGAATGGTTATGAGCCATATGAATATCCAAAGGCTTTCCAGAAAATTGTAACCATGTTCAGAGATGCAGGGGTAGATAATGCTGCTTTCATTTGGGCTTATCAGCCAATAGCCACTGATGATTTTGACTTGTGCGACCCTGAATGCAGGTGGTTTCCTGGAGATGAATATATTGACTGGTATGGCTTAGATGTTTTTGATCATTCTGAGTTTACTCAAATTAGCGGAAGCGGACGAGATGGAGGTACTACGCAGCAGGCATACCAGCGTTCGCTACATTTTTTACAGATGGCTAAAAGCCACAAGAAACCAGTAATGCTTGCGGAGACTAGCGCCAAGGATGCAAGCATAACATCATCGCAAAGCGACGGAATGAAAGACTGGGGATTGTGGTTTGAACCTTTCTTTTCTTTCATAGAAGACCATGAAGTGATTAAAGGATTCTATTACATCAACATAAACTGGTCATCAACAGGATTCGGAGCAGATGGCTGGACTAATGCCAACATTAAGGACAACAGTTACATTGCAGAAGAGTATGTGAAAGAGATGAAGAAACAAAAGTATCTGCATTTAGATCAAATTCATTTTGTCAATAAGTATGCAGAATAAATTTGAGAAGGTTTATAGTGCTCGCTTAGACAGCTGAGAATCATCCTTTTCTTCTCTTGCCTACTTAGCTGCCATTCGAATCTAGAGATTTCTCTGCACATCAATCCTTGCCATAAATTTCTTTTCCATCTAAGATAAGAGATTTTATACCGGCATTTCCATTTTTATCAATGGCAACTTTTACGTCTAAATTTCCGTTTCTAGCTCTTTCAATTTCTTTGCCATCTCCTTCAGGAACAAAATAGCTTTCTATACCATACTCTATCGATACGACACCATCATTATCACTTACTACCTTTCCTTTAACAAAAAGATTATTAGACTGTTTTTGCCTAAAAACACCTTTTGCAACACCATAACCCTCAATCTTTTCTAAAGTGACATATACTTGGTCATTATTCTTGAATTCAAATGTGTCTGATTCCAATGAATCCAAATCAAGCCTGCTAATTTCATAACTTAAAATAACATAATCTCCCCTGAATAAGTCCCTTGGATCAACTGGCCTAGTTTTTAGCAATATCTCTTCTCCAGTTTGCAGAGTATATTCCTTAACAGCAATAAACCCTACAATAGCTATCAACCAAAATATGGCAATTGAAATAAAGATTTTTTTCTTATCCATTTCACTCAACACCAAATTGATGCTTTAGCTGTCTTCTTTTCTTTTCAAGAGCAATGCCACCTAAAACAAGGATTAATCCGCCAACTATAAAAAACAATGATCTTGGCAATAACTCCCAAAACCAATCAAAATATCTCACAACGATGAAAGAAGACAGCCAGAATGTCCCCATGTTAACTAAACCAATATCTTCTCTTTCATATCCAAGATAAATAATGATTCCAATCATAAAAGCCAATACAAAATTGAAGATTAGGACATATATGCTGGTTGAAGACGGATAATAAAAGAATATCAGCGCTAAAGCAACCATGCCAATGCCTATTGGGCCTTCGAATTTAGATATTTTCTCTGATTTATTGAAAAACCAGTTTATGACTGCTGTTAAAATTGATATTACTGCAAAAGCAATAATGCCTACATTCAGCTGCGCTGGTATCTCTGAAGGCCTTTCAAAAAAGTATGATGAAGACTTAGAAAACCATTCAAATGTTAAGAGAAAAAGCATTAACATCAAAACTTTAAGCCCTGCTATGCGGTATGCCGCAGCGATATTGGAAAAGCCTTCACGAATATAATGAAAGCTGCCAATCACAAAAAGCATAATTGAACCAACTATGAAAAGCACAAAAGTAATTGGACCTAAAAATCCAAAAAACCACCATGTGTTTTCTGGCGAAAAAAATAAACCTAACCATAGAAAATACAATATCGAAGCTAGCCCTGCAATTGGCGTGGACTTCAAGGCGTAAACAAGTGGGAGTATACCTATCAACCAAATTAAAATTAAAATATGATTGTTTGCATTGACATTATAAATTTGCGTTATTAAAATTACTGTAGCACCAAACAACAATGCTCCTAAAAACAACAGTGACGCACCAACTTTTGGAAGATTATTTTTTTGATATTTAAAAAGATATCCAACATAATAAGCACCGAATGTGCTGACTAATAAAAGTATGACCTTACCGAAATTAGGTATTGCAATCCAATTGGAGGCAATAAACAAAATAGCACCTATCCCAAGTAAAATTGCCCCAATAGTTGATATAGCAACAATCAACTTGTTTGATCTTGCTTCTTTCTTGTATTGTGTTGTTTCAATCAACATCTTTTTTGCTTGAGCTTGCGTAATAGTTCCATCTTTTAACCATTGTTTTATTTGTTTTTCATCAACCATTGTTACTTATTATATATCGTTCTTGTTTATAAAAACATCCTGTTTATTTAAAAGCAGCATAAATTAATTTATAAACCGGTTCAATCTTGGAACGGTGTATATAACCCAAAAACAGGATGAGCCGAGGAATACCTGAACGTTAAAGGTTCAAGTCCCTTGCTTTGTGTTGTATGAATATTGTCAATCATGAACCATATTTGAATCTTTTGTTGTACCCTTTATGGTCAACCCACTCAAGAATCGCAGAAATTAGTTCAACTTCATTCTGGGCTGTTACTGTGTA
>CAYIYF010000031.1:0-7479 GCA_964367575.1 Candidatus Woesearchaeota archaeon
TTCTCATTTGTCCTTGCTATAACAGCAATTGCAAAAAGAGCTACAAGAATAAATACTGCAGCGTAATTAGAACCATTCTTTTTCATAAATCTTTGTACAAAAAGCAATTTATATAACTTTCTAGGATAAAAAAAGAAAAGAAAAGAGGGGGTTAATTTCCTCTTGTCTTAATGTTTAGGGTAGTATTGGTAGTAGGTCTGGCCTTCTACTGAAGGGGTTTCCTCTTCATCTCCGCCTTCATTTGCTTTTCTGAAAGCAATTATCAAAGCCAAGACAACAAGCACTACCAGAAGCACTCCGAAGATTACTGCTAATACAGACTTCAAAGTGTCTTTTCCGCCTGTTTCTGCTGCATCAACTGCAACAGGCTCTGCACCATTAATCTTTGTAGTGAAAACCATTTCGCTTAAGATGTCAGAACCAAGGGATACTCTTGCAACCCATGTGTGGCTCCCACTTGCTTCTGTGTCATATGGTGTCACGCTTATGGTTACCTCGCCAGTTGAATCTGGCATTACTGTAAGGAAACTTGGCTGCACGCTAGCTTCCCCCCATGTTGATACTCCATCAACTTGTATGGAATAAACACCAGGAGCAGTGCCAATGTTTGCAAGCATTACCTTATACTGCACAGTCTCACCAGCATTGATTGCTTTTGAGTTAGAATCGCTGTTCAATACAGTCTGGACTCCAGTATCCTCTTCAACGCCTACAACATTCAAATTCATTGTCTGTGTTAAAAAGCTGTGCCCTCTGTTGTACTCAACATCCACTCTAAGCTCATAAGTGCCGCTTGATGCGTCAGATGGTATCTTCAATAGCATGTCAAGTTGTGCGCTGTTTTCCTCATCAAAATGATTGTCAGTATCTTCTTCTTGCCCTTCATTATTAAGCTCGTTAAGATACGCAACAGTGCTCACTCCTAAATCTGGTATTGAAACTTTAATTTTAATATCATCTTCTTCTTTCTCGCCAAGGTTTTCCAATCTAACTGTAACAAACAATGGGTTGCCAGCTGCGATTGTGCTGCTTGGGTTCAAAAGAACATCAAAAACACTCAAATCATGTCTTGCTTCATCAATATGAAGGCTGATTTCTTGAGTTGTCTCTGATTTCTTGTCGGAAACATCTATTCTCAAAGTGTATTCTTCAGATGCATCAATATCATAAGGAACAACTAATGTCAAGGTCTTCTTGTAAGTATTGCTTCCGTCAATAGAGAATGGACCAACAGAATCTGAAACGCTTCCAAATTCATAACCCATAATCCTTGCTGTTACAACAACATCGTCAACACTATCAGTGGAATTTAAAAGTCCATTGATGTATACTTCTATGTCTAATTTTTCGCCCCTTTCTACGTCAAGAACAGTTGCGACGTCCATTTCAAGGTCGTTAACTTCTATGTGGTCTATAGTGTAGTCACCGGAAGCAGCGTTCACTGAAACTGCAGCCCCAATAATGGCTACCAAAGCCGCCAAGAAGAGCAAAAAGTTCTTCATGTGTCTTTTAGTTTTCATTGTTAATTAACCCCCTATAAAGGATGATAATGTTACTATTGTTCGGTTAATATTGCTATATAAACCTTTCGATGGTAAATATACTTTTCATCACTACAACAAAACACCATATTATAAAGTCTTGCTATACTCCCATAAAAACAGTCCCTAAGCTAAGTGTTAAAGTTGCCAATAAAGACATTATGTAGATAAAGACTTATAAATAATCTTTCAAAATTAAAAATCAAAGGGGACATAGCATAACCCGGTTAGTGCGATCGCCTCCAGAATTTTTTGAAGAAAGCGATTGATCCAGGTTCAAATCCTGGTGCCCCCATTTTGCAATAAAAATGGCCAATTAGAAATCAAAGTTCGAGTGCTCTAGCACGAGAAAGTCGGGTGGAGATGGGCAAAAAGAGTAATACTTATAATAGCAACTTCGATTTCAAGAGAGTATGATTGATGAAAACACAGTTAAGAAAATAATCAAAACTTATGAAGAAGCTTGGGTTGGTCAAGACATAGATAAGATTCTAAGCATCTTTCATGAAGGTGGAATTTATCACGAACGAGTTTTGAAAGCACCTTTTAAAGGTCATAAAGAAATAGGAGAGTACTGGAAAACCAAGGTTGTTAATGAACAATCCGCTATTAAGTTTAAGTTATTAAACTATTATATTTGTGGTAATACTGCCATAGCTGAATGGGATGCTTCTTTTTATAGCAATATCGAGAAGGCGAGAATACACGTCAGAGAAGTTGCTATTCTTGAAATCGAAGACCATAAGATAAAATCATTAAGAGAATATTGGCATTCTGAAAAACTTTCTACTAAAGCATAGATTTTGCCCGCCGTAGCCCGATTGAGTATAACCTGTGTTAGTGGACCTGAGGGAGTGAGTCAGTGAATTTTTCACAATATCTGGCGAATGGACGAGGGCGAAAAGCGTAGCTTTTCGAGTGCCCCTGCCGTCATATTTATAAACAAGATCCTCCTGTGTTTTATTATGGTAAATGAAACTCAGCAAATCTTGAAGGAACTAAGAGAAATTAAATCGGAGATACAGACAATCAAAGAAGATATGCCTAACAAAGATATGTTTCTTACAGCAGAAGAAGAGCAATTGCTTGCGGAAAGTTATAAAAACGAGAAAAGTGGCGGTCTTATATCAAGTGAAGCATTGAGAAAAGAGTTAAGGATATAATGTTTATTATTGAATACGACAAGCAACCTAAGAGATTTCTTAAAAAATCTGACAAGCAGATAAGTAAAAGAATTATGGATAAAATTGATGAAACATTGAAGGATCATGCTGTGCCTCATGACGCTAAAACAATCGTTGGTCACCATGGGGTATTTCGTATACGGATTGGTGATTATCGAGCTTTGTATAGAATAAACAATGCGGATAAAAAAGTTGTTATTATTAAGTTAGACAAAAGATCAAGAGTTTATTAGGCAGGGCTTGAATTTCCACTAACGCCATTGTAAAGTCATTTATTTAAATTATTTGTCATGGTTAAACACCTATATCACTTCAAAACTTTCGTCTAAATTAATATGCCATATAAAATTCACTTTATAGCTCACTCTTCAACGCTTTCAAAAGTGCTTGCCAAATCAATAATATACTTGCCATCACTCAGCTTGTAAACCAAAGGCTCGCCTCTGAACAAATCAACAAGATCAATCTCAAACTTTCCCGGTTGCTTGACTCTTATAGATTCCAAATCCAGCACAACAGGATAATCCCTTTTCAGTTCTTCTTTAGTTCTCTCGCCAATCAAGTCAAAAGCATCTTTTTCCATTTGTTTTTTGTCTTCATTGGTTAAGTTGACAGTTAGTCTTTTTGCTTGTTCAATGGACCTTTCTTTCATGAAGAAAAAGAATCTTCCGCCGCATGTGCATCCGCTGAGAATTTCTCTAGAACCATCCTCATACATCTTAGAGCATCTTACACACTGGTGCGGCATTTAACGCCTCCTTTTTTTACTGGTAACAGCACGTTTTCGCGAGCTTCCTGATCTTCTGCGTCGGCTCATACCAGCAACAGCAGGCATAGTAAACAACTCAACTTTATTCGGATTTTTTCTTATTTCTTTAACAATGCTGGAAGGTCCAATTATGGTAATACCATCTCTATGTCCTATCAAGGCTTTGACCATTTCTTTCTTAAATTTGTTAAAAAACTGCAGATTTTTTTCTTCTGGAAATATCGTGCATATCTCAACGCCCCTGAATTTGTCCTGAATCTGCCTCATTGTCTCAGATATCAACAAAGTTTCTTCCTCTGGTTTTAGCCTTCCCTGCATGAGAATTATCTTCTCTTGTTTTACTATGTCAAATAGTTTGTCTATCCTTCCCTGAGAATCAAGATGCTCTATCTCAGTATAAGGAACGAATTCCAATGTAAGCATTTATACACCTCTTTATATGAGTCTGAAAAGAGACTCATAAAATTCCTCCATGTTCTTTCCTTTATGTGCGCTCAACCCAACAACATCATATTGCGGGAAAGCATTTTCTACTCTTCTGACGTTGGACTTCCTTAAATCTGTTTTGTTTGCTACTATAAGCACCGGAATCTTCCTGGCAGCCAGGTTTCCTATGATTGTCACATTAACTTGAGAATAAGGGTTTATCGTTGAATCCAGCACAACAACGCACACATCTACATCATCAAGCCATTTAATAGCCTCAATAACACCTTTTGTTGCTTCCTTAGCCCTTTCCTTTGCTTGTTTTGTTTTCATCTTGAAGTTCATAAAATCCTCATAGTCTATCTTAGTTGCAATTCCAGGCGTGTCTATTATGTTGAAAGTCATCTCTTTATCATCATATTTTATTGTTACCTGCTCTTTTACCTGAACATTCCTTGTTTCATGGGGAATTTTGGATACGCTTCCCATTCTTTCGCCTAGCCAGTCCTTGCATATCCTGTTTGCCAAAGTTGTTTTCCCAGAATTCGGCGGCCCATAAAAGCCCAGCTTTACAGTGCTTTTTTTGGCAAAAATATTATTAATCATTCTTCTAAAAAAATTTCTTAGGTATCTTACAACTACATTCGTCTGTGACTTTCCGCCTTCAGATTTAACAGAAACAGTCGCCTCTTCATCATGTTTAGAATTCTTGTGCTTTGAGGATTTTTTTGCTGCCATTTAATGAATCATCCCTTTTGCTACCCCTTTTTCATAATAACTCACTTTGGATACTTTTAAGCATTTCTGTGATTCAAACAGCAAATTTATAATCCTCTCTCTTGTTTGATTAAATAGAATGAAAAGAGGATTATGCGAAAAGCTATATGTCCAAAACAACAGTGGCCTTATAGCCATTACCTTCTTTTTTCAAGCTAAACATATGCATAGTTACTGCCTTCACATCCATTCCTAGTTTTTGCTTTTTTTGGTTTATCTTCTCTCCCTTAAGGAATGCAATCAAGAAGTGCTTCCCTTTAGCCTCATTTATTTCAACATCGCATTCGCTAAAAACAACAGCATCTTTGTCCTTCAAGTAAACAATCTCCTCAAGAAAATCATAAAGCAGTTTTTCAATGTCTTTATTCTCCAGTTCAATCGTATGATAATATGAATTACCAACGGTTTCTACATTAACAAGAGTATCCATCAATGCACTGGCACAAACCTGAAAAATATCACTAAGAGTATCTGCTTTGGCTTCAAACGCAAAGTCAGCAATTGCAACTTCTTCAAGTATCTTGTAGCTTCCTGCCATAAATAAAATAAAAGAATAGATTATATAATCTTATTGATTGGATTGCTATCCTTTTACGTTGCCGATTGGAGAAAGTTTTACTACCTTCTTCGTAATCCCATAATTATGCAGTACATCAACAACATTATCAACATCTTTGTAAGCGTTTCCAGCTTCTTCTGCCAATCCGCTCATGCTTACAGATTTAACATAAATTCCTTTCTTCTCCATTTGTTTCTGTAAATCGCTTCCACTAAATTCTCTTTTAGCCTGCGATCTTGACATTACTCTTCCAGAACCATGTGCAGTGCTTCCAAAAGTTTCGTCCATTGCCTTCTGTGTTCCAACAAGCAAGTAAGAACCAGTCTCCATGCTTCCTCCAAGTATAACAGGCTGTCCTATTTCCTTGTAAACTGAATTTAATTCCTCATGCCCGGGAGGAAATGCCCTTGTGGAGCCTTTTCTGTGCATAACAACTTCTTTCAATTTTCCATCAATCTTGTGTTTCTCAACTTTGGCAATGTTGTGTGCAACATCATAAATCAAATTCATCTCCATTTCTTCAGCAGTTTTTCCAAATATTTTTGAGAATCCTTCTCTTATTCTGTGTGTGATCATTTGTCGATTAGCAAAAGCCATGTTGGCAGCGCATGCCATTGCCTTGAAGTAATTCTGCCCTTCCTCGCTACTGAAAGGAGCACATGCTAGTTCCCTATCATAAACTTTAATACCATACTTCACCATAGCATTGTCAAAAACTTTCAGGTAATCAGTTGCAACCTGATGTCCAAATCCTCTTGAACCGCAATGCACCATTACCACTATCTGATCTTCAAATATTCCAAACTTTTTAGCAAGCTCTTGATCGAAAATATTTTCTTTTTTCACATGCTGAATCTCCAAGTAATGATTCCCGGAGCCAAGGGTTCCAAGCTGGTTTATTCCCCTGCTTCTTGCTCTTTGAGAAACTTTAGATATATCAGCCTGAGCTATTTTCCCATAACCTTCAGCATTTGTCAAATCATCCTTCCATCCATATCCATTGTCAACACACCATTTCACGCCATCAGTTGCAATGTCATTAAATTGATTATTATTGACATCTAAAAATCCCTTGCATCCAACGCCAGCAGGAACAATCTTGAACAAATGGTCAACTAACTTATGCAAATGCGGTTTCACTTCTTTGTATGTTAAATTAGTGGTCATTAATCGCATGCCACAATTTATGTCAAAACCTATACCTCCAGGGCTAATTATTCCTTCTTTTGTATCAAATGCTGCCACGCCACCTATGGGGTATCCATAGCCCCAATGACCATCGGGCATACAAAATGCATATTTTTGTATTCCTGGCATGCATGCAACATTTGTTACCTGCTCAAAAACACCTTGATCCATACTATCAAGTAATTTTTTGCTTGCAATTATTCTTGCAGGCACATTCATTCCTTTTTTATAGGATTTAGGTATTTCCCACACAAATGGGTTTATTTCCTTTATTTCATTTGGAATTCCCATAACCAAAGAATATAGAGTTTTAATTTATAAATGTTTCATCTTCAGTTGAGAAGTTACATATTTACAATAAATCAAATGGACTCTTGGCATTTATCATCTTTTTTGGTGCCATATGCAAGTATCTCATTGTTGTTTCAGAGCTGTTATGCCCTAATATACTTTGCACTGTTGCCACATCACATCCATTTTCTATCAAGTGTGTTGCAAAACTATGCCTTAGTGTGTGGGGATGTACATTTTTCTTTATTCTCCCAATATCCTTATCGTTTCTCTTTGAACTTTCAGTATTAATTCCTTTATTTTCTTTAATTGCTGCAAATCAATGCTTGTTTCAACGCCGTAGGTAAAAAATTCCCTCCTTTCCCTTATTGTCGGATTTGTAATGTTCTTTTCAACATCAAGAGTATCAAATTGTGTAATCAGGTCTTTGTCCAGGTCTAGTTTTTTATCTTTTATCAAAGTATGCAGAACAGTTATAGTGCAGGCCTGATTTCTTGATTCATAGCCATACTTAGCAAGAATTGCCAGAAAGCAGTGATAAATAGCATAAAAACCAACATTAAATGCCCAGTCATAGTTCTTTAGCCTTTCAAGAGTCTGCACTACTCCATAATTATATTCAGATTTCTTAACATGCTTTTGTGCTAAATCCAAATCTGGCTTTGTTTTTATCAGCCTTTTTGTGTCTTTCAGGCACCATTTCAAATGCTCATCTATTTGCGGCATTTTCTTACCACCTCAACA
>CAYIYF010000032.1:0-7348 GCA_964367575.1 Candidatus Woesearchaeota archaeon
GACTGCACGAGTTCCATCAGAGAATATCCAAGTGTCATAACCTTCTATTTCTCTTTCCAGGCAAAGCTCTGGCTGGCCTTCATAACCTTGGCATGCTACAAGTATTTTGCCCTGCTCGTCTGGCTTGCACCTTGGGTCGCACTCAACATAATTCACGTAGCCGAAAGAAGAGCCGAATTTTTTCTTTGTATTTGCGCAATGAGGGCACCAGAATGCGCCATACATTACCACGCCATTGTCAGTAAGGCACTGGGCAAGCTTGTCAATTTTTTCCTGTGGATACTTTGATGAGCTTTCACCAGAAGATTTACACGCCTGGAGGAGCAATGCAATGCTAATTAGAAATATTACTGCCAACTTTCCTCTTTTTTCCATGGTAAATTATTATTTCAAATCCTTTATAAGCATTGCTTCTGCGACTATCAATGCATCAAGGACCAAACAATAGATGCAATAGAAAAGAAGCACAAATGCTTCTATGTAAACCAAATATAATGCAAAAACTATACTTAATGCCATTAACGATTTCATGATCTTTATCTGTTTTTTTGGCTTAAGACCGAGGAAAGGCCTGTTTTTTTCAATCTTATATGACATTGCAATGATTAATAGGAAGATTAAGATGCCTATGGCAGAAACTGGAATTTCTAATTCAAACAAAGGAACTGATGAAAAACCAAGGTCAAAATGCAAGAAATAGAGTATTCCATCGATGGTGGAATAAGGGCTCTTGTTGACTATGCCACAATCAAATGACTCTCCAAACTTACAGAACCTTGAAGGAGTTGTCTTGTAATGTTGATAAACCAGAAATGATGAAACTAGTATTGCTATGACTGTTATTATACGAATCCATCTAAACCTCTTTTTTGAATTCATGGATAATCTTACTACTTTGGTTTATTTAAATTTTTTGGAAAATTTAGTTATCAGGCTAAATCAGAAACGACCAAATCCACCAGTAAATTTTGCGTGAGGGTTAAGCTTATAGGACTTTACAATAACTTTTTTTGAAAATTTCTTTTTTGATTGCTTGCTATTTTTGTCAGGAATTTTTTTAGATATCTTCTTAACTTTTTTAATTGGCTGTGATATCTCTATTTTTTGTGCGTCTGAAAACTTTTTTTGAGATGTCATTTCTGTGATTCCCTTTGCAAAACAGACCGTTGTGTCAAAGAAATCCCTTAAGCTTTCAGTTCCAACCTCGACATTTTTGCTTCCAATCTGGGCTATTAATGCCACGTTCTTGCGATACTCTTCTTTTTTAGTGAAGTCTGCGCGGTCTATGCTTTTTAGCCTAAAATAAAACTCTATTGACTTTTTTGTCTTTGGAAAAATTGTTGAGATGAGCTCTGCGCGCTCACGAGAAGATGAAGGGATGAAGCGAAGCTTTTTTTGCTGTTTTGTATACTCCAGACCCTGGATAATAGTGATATCATAAGCAGAGAGAAGGCGTTTAATTGTGTTCTTTATGATATCTACTGTTCTTGTGTACTTAAGCGAAACGTATATTGAATGGTCTGCGCGCTTCAATTCTTCTAGCGCAGATTCAGCTAATTCTTGTATCATTTAACTTTTTTACCTCTTGAACCTTAGATATAAGTGGTTTTGAAGAGGTGAGGATGTTTTTTAACTTTTCTATATTGATTGTTCTTAGGCGATAGTTCTTTGAGGCTATAATAAAGTTGTTTTTTCTTCTAAATTCCATCTCTGACTGCTTGTGCTCAATGTTTATTTCTCGTACGTCTTCAATAGTTTGAACGATATCTCTAGGAATCCCATACTTTGCGCATGTGTGACGCTTGAAAATGTCTAGCTTTGATGTGAAGTCATTTGGGAATAATGATATTCTTTTGAAGTAATAATCATAAAATAACAATGCCGAGATTGCATTTTCAAAAGAGTCATTTAGATGCGTTATTGCCAAAAGCAACACCTTTGGATCATGAACCACTTGATAAGTCATATGGGTCATATGGTCTGCTGTATGATATAATCTTACTGCTTTGTCTGCGTATTCATTGAATCTTTGCATGGTTTTCAATAGCATAGAAAATATTTAAGGGTTGTTATGTCCTGATTACATAAAAAGTTCTTGCAGTGCCCCTATACTTGCACCAGCCATAACGCCAAAAACACCTGATGAATATCTTGGATGTAAGTCCATCCATTCATCAAATTTGTCAGGTGCTATAATTCTTGCAGCAAGGGGAATAACTGCTGTACACAGTAATCCAGTAGAGGCTAGTATTTTTAATGGTAACATATCTGTTCCTAAGGATTCTGCAATATTATCTGCAATTGGATAAGCAACATGTGCCCCTAATTCTGCTACCCCATATCCTGATAATGCACCAAGTGAAAATGCAATTTTTTGCTCTGAAAGTTTATTTCTTATTCCTGTGGGAATTCTATCGTAAGCCCAATGATATGCTGCATCGCAGGCATTCCATAGTGGGCCATACTTTCTTTTTTCTTCCTGTGTTCTTATAGGCCTTGCCATGCTTTTACTCATGATAACCACCTATTTAAATCTTTCTTATTGTTATTTCTTAGAAGTAGTTAAAAATAAAAAGATTTATAAGACATAAATCAACTTCTCTGAAGATGAAAAGGCAACAAGCACCTGATAAAAAGCGAGAAAGACGAATTAGAGATATTACCTTTTTGGCAAAGAAAGGATTTACAAGAGAGGAAATAGCTGAAAAGTTAGGTCTTACTTATAACAATGTTTCTACGTATGTAGCAAGATACGAAATTCCAGTAACTAGAAAGAATGGAAGAGAAAACATAAACACAGATACTCCTGAATTTGAAATAGAAGTAGTGAAAGCGGCTCGTGATACTAAAAAACTTGATTTAACAGATATTCTCGACTATCTTGGTATTTCTTATTCGAAGGCTATAAGTGAAAGATTACAAGAGATACTAAGTGATAATGAAATGTACTGCAGAAATATGAATATAAAACCAATAGATTATATTCCATCAGTATGGTTACTTGATGAACGTGGATTGGAAGGGGCATTGAACAGAACTTCCTGTGATGAAGAATATGAAGCTACAAAACGTCAAGTGCTAGAAGCAGCAATAAATTATGGCTTTATCTCTCTAGTGCAGATTGCACGTGCAACAGGATTAACAAAACAATCTGTTGAAGATGTTTTGATTCTTGAAGATGGACTTGGTGTTGAGATTCCAAGGAGAAAAAGAAGACCAGTTCTTGATAGATATATAAAACAAGGATTAAAACTTGAAGATATCAGCACTAAGGACGATGTTAAAGTGACACGAGAGAGAGTGCGCCAATATATTTTATGTACTGGTCAGCATGCTTACTGGGAAGAAAGGAAGAGAGTGAAGAAAGTTAAGGAAAAAGAACATGTTAGATTAACAAAACAAGTAAATCAAGCACTAGCGACACAAATAGCCAGCCATGTTGATAATATGGCAAATGAACTGGGAGAAGAATATGCTCTTGCATTACGCGCATGCAGAGGTTATACTAAGAAAAGTGCAATAAAGTCTTCATGGAATAACGTTGAAACCTTTGCAGATATTTTCAGGCTGCATCTAAAAGGTCAAACGCCGGCAGAAATTGCAAAAGAAGTTGGCACAGGAAGAGAGCATAAAGTAAATATCACTTACATAGACTATGTCATAAGGAGATTAGCAGAAATAAAACCTAATGTAAAGCAAAGAAGAGGAAATCGTAAATACATGCATGGTAATCCTTTGCCAATTAGACAGGCAGTAATTAATGCTCATCAGTATATTAGTAAAGGTGAAACGGCATATTTTACACAAACATCAGTAGAATATGTCACTGATGTTTGGAAAGACAGAGGATTCACAAGAGTGATAGCTAATGAAAATCTTAAGCTTGCAAGCCAAATCTACGAAGCACAAGATCTAGGGTTTACACTAGAAGAATCTTTAGAGTTATTTGGCAGAAAGTTAGAAGAGAAAAGAATACAGATTGCACAGAAAGTTCTAGACAATAGATCTCAACTCGAACCAAGAATTATTAAAATATTAACAGAAATGTATCCTGATAGGTCCTTTATCCGACCTTATATCGGGCATAGATTGTATAAGTAAATTTTATTTAATGTATCATAATCATTTGATTAACATATGCTCTTTATGATAGAATAGACTTCTTACAAACCAGTACATTGCATATAACTCAAATGCGAACGGGAAGTATCCAAGATATCCCAAAATAGGCATTTCAAATATCTTGAAAAAGCCGACAAATGGAACATTATATGTCCATTTTATCACTGCGTTATAATTCCAAAATTCCCAGAGGAAACCCATTATTATGCCTGCTAATAACAGGGAAAGTGGTATTGTTAACCTTCTATCTTTTAAGTGGCTGATTATGCTGGGCTGCTTGTGCAGGTAATTTATTGGATCTAAAATGAAAAAGAAACTTAGCCATGCTAAAGGAAAGAAATACCCTGGCAAGAATATTGGTGCTATAAAAAAAATAATTCCTGCTATTGTCATTAGATGCAGAAGTCTCTTTGTAATTTGGTAATGCTTATGCAATTTCTTCTTGTCAAAAAGATGTATTGACCTTATTAATTCAACAGTTTCAAAAAATGCTGGAAGCACTGTAGAAAATGATAATGTTGAATACATATTTCTTAAATTTCCAAGACTTTCTGTGCCTGTATAAGCCCAGTTTTTTAATGGGATGTTAATAAATTCGAAAATCCACCAGAACAATGCAGACATTAGAAATAATCCTATGAATTGCTGAAACCTGTTGCTAATCATTGATTCTTTTTTTAGCTTGTATATTATTGCATCAATCGTTAGGATATACCCAATCCAAACAATAGGAAAATACCAACTTGCAAATGGTTCTATCTTAAGAAAGAAATTAATTTCAACTAGAACTATCAGCAAGATTCCTAGAAGCCCATATCTCCTAAACATACAAATTTTTATTTTCTTTTATTAATAAACCTTTCTTACCAGTGTTCTGTGTGAATATTATCCTTTGGAATATTTAACTCTGCAAGATAGCCTGTAACAAGCTTAACAAAGTCAGGCATGCCACAGATATAGACTTCGGCACTTGGCCTGAGAACATTTTTTATCATTTGCTTTGTTATTCTTCCTTTTTGGCCAACCCATTCTTTAGATGCTTCTTGTGTCAATGTGAAGCAGCAATGCAACTTATTTTTTTCCTTTAAATTATTAAGTTCCTTCCAAAATACAAGATTTTCCTGCTTTTTCACGCTGTATATACAGCACATTTGTCTTCCTGAATCTTTCAATGCCTCCATCATTGTCATTAATGGTGTTATTCCTGTGCCGGCTGCAATGAACAAAATTGGATTTTTAGATTTTTTTGGAACAAAAATTCCATGAGGGCCATCGCATTCAAATGTTGTTCCAAGTTTTGAGTTATAGATTGCTTTTGAGTATTTTCCATCTGGAGAAGTGTTCAATGTTATTGTCAACTCATCTGTTGGTTGTTTTTGCCAGTGTGAGATTGAATATGACCTGCGGGAGACTCTTTTTTCTGAACCTTCACCTTCTGTGAAAATAAAGCAAATAAACTGACCTGGTTTGAAAGTAACTTTCTCAGAAAGCTTTAATTTTAAAGTTCTTACTAAAGGTGTTTCATCAATAATACCAATTACTTTTGCTTTCATTTTTAAAAGCATGCTTATTGCAGGGAAATTATTGCTTCAGCCAAGTCTCCTTTCGAATTTTCAAGAGCTTTTCTAGCCTTTGCTTCTGAGACTTTTGCTTGTGAAGCAACTGTTTTGATGTCTTCTGCTGAGATATTAGAATGATGCTCTTGCTCCTCTATATCGCCAGTAACCTGGATACTGTCCTGCCCCATTCCCTGAACGCGCATTACCTGTGGATTTCTTACAATAATATTCTTATCTGCGCACTTGATTATCACTTCTTCTGCCGGGATCTCATCCTGCTTAATGCCCATTTTCTTCATGGCTTTCTGCAGGTCTTTTGGATTTATTCCTGGAAACATTTAGGATTTATTTAAACAGCAACTTAAAAGCTTTATTGTGCAAGAAATAACCTAATACATTATCAGTCTAATACAAGCTTTCTGGGAACTCTTCCTGAGCATTATACCACTGATGCCAGAAGAAGTTCAATACTGAATTTCCATTCTCATTGACTATGTCTTTTATGAAAGACCATTCCTCTGGAGGCTCTGGCTCACAATATCTGCGTTCTTATCCAGGAGCTTTTCGAGATGAAAATAGGCCTAGACTTCAATAAATGTGCAAAAATGAGGTTAATACGGTCTCAGGACTAATTATTGTGCAAAGCCCTAGAAAGCTTTAAATAGATATACAATATATAGAATATATCTATTTTCAGGTTAAAAATGTTTGAAGCTAAATGTGCGGAATGCGAGGTCGTGTACTCTTTGGAAGAAGAGACAATGCCAGAGGCATTTGAGTGTCTATGCGGATGCAATAAGTTTGAAATGAGAGAAAATACTCTTGTTGTGGCTTGATTCTAAGTTAACAATAAAGTAAAATATCCAATAAAAGACCCAACTGTCAAGAGAGGCATTGCGGGATAGAATTTATTCTTTTCTCCTTTTGTTAGTAAGAAGAATAACGATAGCGTTGTGAATATTGGTATTATGAATGCTAGAAATCCATAAGATTTCATAACAACACCTGCAAAAATTAGGGGCAGACCCATGTCTCCACCGCCGAGGATAGCAAGCTTTTTCCCATAGGGTATCATCAAACCTGGAAATATCTTCAGCTTTGCATGCGACTTTGCCATTTTTATCATATGCTTTGTTTTGTAAACTGCAATAAAATCATATATTGAGATGATTATTAGAAATATTGTGATGCTCCAAAGGCTCATGACAGGAACGAATACTGCTGCTAGACCACCGTAAATAAATAATTCGCTTATGTTTTGTGTGAAGACATTACTACGGAATACTTTTAGATAAGCGAGAAGTGCTGCAAGAATAACTGCCAATATCCGAGGTATGAATGCTGTAAAAGCTATTATAATACAGAATAAGACAGAAAGGAAGAACCATGATTTCCAGAGCCATTCTGCGTTAAACTTTATTATGAGCATGATAAAGAATGTGACTACTAGAACCATAATTAACATTGGCAAGAATGATGTTTCCTGCTTGAAATTTGGGCGTTCAATGTCGTATGGAAGATCCTCATATTCTATTGTTTTGACTTGAGCACCTTCAACAACTTCTGTTTTTGTTGTTGCATAAGCATCAATGATAAACAACCCAATTACTTGAGTTAAGAAAAATAAAATTAGAAGGATGGCTGTAACTTTCTTATTGTGCTTCATT
>CAYIYF010000033.1:0-7224 GCA_964367575.1 Candidatus Woesearchaeota archaeon
ATCTTCTGCAGCATGAACAAAAGATAAACTAAAAATAATAAATACACTGAAAATAAAAAAACTTTTTATTTTCATACAGACTCATTGCAATTCTTGTTTATTAGCATTGCCTTTTTGCTTTTTGTACAAAATCCAGGCGATGAGCAGCAATGCAATGATGATGATTGCTATGTATGCTGGTGTGTAATTTCTTGGATGCGCATTGCAGGCAACTTTTATCTTCAATGGAACTGAAACTCCCAAAGATGTTGCTGATCCTGTACCTGTAGTCCCTCCTGTTTGCTCTTCGAGAGCCAAGATGTTTCCAGAGTATTCTACTTGAGGCTCAGTGCATGTCTGCTCGCAGAGCATGCCACCAACCAAACAATTTCTTGCATATACCCTTGCAACTTTGAAACAGAATTCAATTGGTATTGCTTGCTCATGATAAGTTTCTGCTTTGATGAATTTAGGTTCTGTGTCTTCTTTTACTATTATAGGTTTTAGTTCTTCTGAAGCAGTTAATGTAGCTGCAACATCTTCATCCCATGGATTGTATACACCATAGCTTATACAATGGGATGCTCCTTCGTTAACAATCTCTGTTTCAGTATTCCAAACAATGCCCACACCTTTTCTTGCTAGTGCTGATTGTGAAAGTCCAACTATGAGCAAGCAAATCAATACTGCTATGTACACTCTCTTCTTCATTTTTCACCTCAATTTAACATATACCTGATAAAGGTATTGCCTTAAAATGTATCGTGTTATTATAAGTTCCTGGTGCTTGTGATGCACTAACATTCAGCCAAAACCTGTAATGGTTTGAGCCTCCAGGAGAGATACTCTTTGTATCATCCTGGAATGATGTTGTAATTCGCTTACCAAACTTTAATGGCTCTGAGCTATTTGCAATTGTACTGTTTTGCCATGTGTAATTTCCAAGGCCTATTTCGTCAGCGCCTGGTATTGACAAAGGTGCGTTAGCCCGTATACAAAAATCAACAGCTGAATTTGAATCTGTTGAAACTGTTATGTTGTACTCTGTGACGTTTCCAAAGTTTGATATCGGACCGCTTATGTTTGTTGGATTATAGTTACCAGTTCCATTTGCTTGTGAGATAGGAAGAACTGCAATAGCCCCAAAATTAATGCCTGCTGACAAGTTCGCTGATTTTGCAATTGCAACAAAAGCCTGAATCTGCACGCGTGAGTCAGTTTCTACAAATGCCTGATAGCCTGTGACCTGCTGGTTTGAATCCTCAAACTGAACTGCCTGATGTGTCAGGCCATATAAAGAAAAGATAATAACACCTACAAGAATGATTAGCAACAAACTCTCTTTTTGCATCTCCACCTTTCAACATTCATGAATAGCTCTGAGAGATATATAAACTTATTGCTAGTTATTTTAGCTTAAAAGCCTCTTTAAAAGTTATGGGAAATTGCTCTTATTCCAATAAATTCCTTCCTCGTACAGATTGTGATTTTCAGGATTTATTGAATCACTAACCCTTAGATTTATCCATGTTCCTGTGTTATCTCCGCAATCCCAATGAGTCGAGTATATATTTGGTACAATGTTGTTTAAAGACATTGCACGGAATCTTAAAGGGTCTTCGCTGAAACAGGATAAAGGTATTGTTAGATTTGTGATAATCCTATCCTTAACCTGCCACTTTGAACCAAGGAAGACCTCTGTCTGCTTTGTGTAGTTGATGTAAACTGTTGTGATTTGCCCAAGAGCAGCACTTCCAAAACTGTTGTAATCTCCATCAGTAACTTCACTGCAGTTGCTTGCCGCCCCACTCCATGCACCATCGCAACTTGAAACATCTGGGTTTTCTTCAATAACAAAATTATAAACTGGAACTGTGTCTGCAGGGACTGCAAGTATTGTGATATTATTTGAGTAAATTCCAGGGGACTGTGATGCTGCAACATCCAAGTAAAACTTGAAGTAAAAGCTTGCTCCACTAGAAGCATTTACTCCTATTTTGTTGTCTTCGTAGTTCTTTGTCAATGAAAACTTTACTCCTTCAGGGACTGAAGAGTCTATGAGATTTACTGTGAACTTTTCATTTTCCAATTCAATTGAGTCCCCCCCTGATGTTTCCAAGTTTGCATCTGCCCTGATATAAACATCGACATCTGTTCCAGTTGCCAACAAAAATGCATCATATCCAGTAACGCCCGTGTTATTGTTTCCTTCTGCTGATAAATTAACTGCTGGCAAGAATGTTACATTCCATGTTATTCCTGTCGCAAGTTTTTCTGACAGGGAAAGTGAAATTGATTGACCTGGAATAATCTCAAATTGCGAGACATTTGAAATGTTCATGCTATAACTGTCATTTGTTATAATCTGCCAGTAATAGACTCCATCTGCAAGCTGTTCTATTGCTGTTAAGGTGTAATTAGATTGGTTTAGGCCTATTTTGCTTACGACTATGCTTTCAATACTTGGGTCAGTAGCCACAAAGAGATTATATGTAAGAGTGTCATTGTCTAAATCGATGCCATCTGACCAATTGAATGATGGCTGATTAGTGCTTACTACGCTGTTGTTTGGAGGCTCTATCAAAGAAGATGGCTGTGGCGGCCTGTTTGCCACTGTGAAATTTTGTAGTGGGGCATTGAATTCGTTGCCTGCTGTGTCATTTGCATTGAAAAACCATCCAACTTGCTCCTGATTTGAGAAGTTGCCTACTGTTACAGTATAGAAATAGAATTCTCCAGCGTGACTCTTGACTGTGAAGTTTTCCCATGTTCCTGTCCAGTTTCCACTTATCCATACTGCTTGAAGCCCGCTAGATGGCACAATTTGCGAACCACTTTGCAGTCCAGGATCATTATTTGATGGCGAAGATGAACCTCCAAATGCACCTGCAGGGTTTGGAGAGCCTGAAGGACTTGCTTCAAACATAAAACTTACAGGGCCTATCTCAACTCCTGGAGATCCACGATCAAATATAATTGCACTGAATGTCACGTTGTTATCATTGTAGCTTGGCTCTGGAGTCTTGGTTTGGTTTTTAATGAATGGAGTCCTAAGATCAACTAAAAACTGTATAGACTCATGAGTTTCATTGTTCAATGTGTCTTTTGCATAAACAATCAGATTGTTTACTCCGACACTTGCTGTTATTGTCGTGTTTGGAACAAATGTTATATTCGCCTGATTGTTCAGGCTGTAGCTCCATAAAACGATTATTTTCGGAGATGAGACATTTAGATCCAATACTGTCTTGTTGTATGCCTTGTTGTTCTTTGGATAGTAGATGTTAATGCCAGAGGCCGCACTTGCTATTATATCTCCGTCATTTGGCTGTGGAAATTGCAATACTTTTGAAGAATCGCCATCTTTGTTTTTGCCCCAACCGAAAAATGGCAGGTTCTGGAATATTGATTTTTTAGGCATTGCTGCATCGCCTGCTTTTTCAGTTGTTTGACCTGAAGACTGAAACCCTGTTATTGATGCCTCCTGGATATGATTAGCCATAAATGCAAATAACAATACCAAAAAGAGCAGCGAAAACAGCTTTTTATTTGACATTCTTTCAATGTAACTACTCATTGTTTTTGCCACCCTCTTTTATTGTCAAGATGAAAATAGACTTGCCTTTTATGTCAAGCAAAACTCTGCATGAATCAAAATATAGTTTGTAAGAATTATCACCCACAACTCTTTTTATATTTCTCATTGGGTTTATGTGCATGCGCTCTAAAACTGAGAGTAATCTCTGCTGGGTCTGGCTATTCAGTATTCTTATCTTTTCTGATGCCAAGTTGGAGAATAGTATTTCATACATTTAAAACTTCAGCTCTTTTTTCAATTGCGAAATGGTATTTGACTTGCCGGATAATATTTCCTGCCTTGCAATTGCAAGCTCTTTTTTTGCCTCTTCTGAAAGCTCTCTTGAATCCTCCAAAAGATCCCAGATTATCTCCTCATAAGTCTCACGGTCGAACATCTTTTTCCTAGAAAGCTCTTCCTGGAGCCTTTTACTTATCTGAATTGTTGTTACCATAGTGACATATAGTTTGCTATAGGTATATAAGTTTTGCTGCTGCAAAAATTGCACCGAAAAGCATTTAAACAGGCTAAAAGAAGTTTTTTATCAGAATGAAAAGAAATTTATGGCTTGCATTTAGCTTTACTTTAGCCAGCATTCTAATAGCTGGATGCTCTTTTGGCAGTGAGCCAACACCCGTAAGCCAAACGCAAGAAGTTGTTTATGATGTTCCTGAAGAGCCTTTGCCAGAAGTTGAAAAAGAGTATGGGGAAACCATTTTTGGTGGGCCAACAAAAATAGACAGTGGTATACCTAGAAATAAGATAATAGGTACATGGAAAAATGATGATACCTTTACTTCACCTGCTACAATAACCTTCTTTATTGATGATGAGGGAGAGTTTAATTCTGCAGACAGCAAATTTAGCTTTGATTATGTATTCATAAATGACAAGTTAATGTATATAAGAGCTAGCACTGGAAAGGTATTTATCGACCCTAACATAGAGAAATTTATAGGCTCAGGCGGACAACCTGCTACAAAAGAATATCGCTTTGTCGATGAAGAGACATTGGTTATTGGTGATATAACTTTCAAGCTTTCTAATTAACTTTTTAGTTGAATTAAATGATATAATTTTTCTTTTTTTATAAAAAAATTTGATGTGCAACAGTCTTTTCTGCAAGCAGGTATTTGCTGTAGAAGCTATTTATTTTGAATGTTTTTTTGAAATGCGGTAGGCGGGATTCGAACCCGCGTCACTGCCTTGGCAAGGCAATATACTAACCACTATACTACTACCGCTTAATTGAAATAAATCTCTAGAATTCGTTATTTAAATATTGCGGGTATTATGAAATCATTCCCTTTTTATTTTTCTCCACAACTCTTGCGCCCAATCAGGCATTCCTCCTATAGGCGTTAAGAATGTTGAAACTTTTCTTTTTCCAGGTTTTACAAAATAAGATGGGCCTTGAATATCACTTGATTTACAAGATGTATTTTGATAAAAACTTCCTGCTTCTATTGCAGCCAGTTTCATTGCAAATGGAAAATGGCTAAAATACTTTCCTAAAGTGTTTGAGCTTAAATCTGCAACTTTTAGCTCTACTAAACTTTCTATGCTCTCTCCTACAAATTCGTAAGGATTTTTTAGCACTTCTTCAACAAGTTCTAATCTGTGCCCTGTTAGTTTAGCATCTGCTATTGGAATAATTCTTTTTTGGTAGTCTTGCCCTTTTTTTGCTTTTTCATCTAAATATTTATAAGATCTAACTTCTTCTGGAACAGGTCCGTGATAATTAAATCGTAAATCTAAATCTAAAGAATAAATAAAAGATGCATCTTGCTGAAAAGAAACATCTCCTTCTCTATTAATTTGAAAAGGCAAAGAAAGTCCTTTTAAATGTCCTCTTGTAGGGTGGTTTAGCATTGCATCAACCCTAGCAATACCATAAACCCAATTATCTTGTTCTTTAGACCTTATTGCTCTTGTTGTTATAGAAAATACTCTTCTTATAGTTGTTCTTAAAATTGGCATTTTACTCGTAAAGTTTTGCTGCAAGGTTTGTAAGATATCCTTGATTTCTTGACATATCAATACCAGTTATGCAAGCTCTGCTTGCATGTATTAAACTTGCTTCTTTTATCAATCCCAAAAGGGCGTCGGCAATGGAATAATCAATATATGAAGTATTACGCAAACAAATTCCTGAAGATTTCAGCCATTCCTCTAATTCATGAGTAGAGTACATATTCAAGAGGCGAGCTTCTTCCTCACCGTTCTTGCCAACATAAGTATTAAACATGCCCTGAGCGATAACTTGTGCCTTAGGTCTTTCTTGTGTCTCTTTCTTTAAATTTAACCAATGAACTGACGTTGGCTCTTGCGATAACATCTCCAAAGGAGGAAAACTTCCAAACTTCAGCTTCAGGCCATGCGGGATTATCATTATTTTAGGAAGTAGAAAGTGGTGTTTATAAGTTTTTCTCTATTTACTTCTGTTAAGTAGTAGCAATAAAAAGGTTTATAAATGAAGAATAATTAATAAAATAATCCTACTGGAAGATAAAAATGGGAAAATTATATTATCAAGGAAGAAATGTTTACATACAATCAACAGATGGAACAACTGTTCATGATTTAGGCAAAACAATGCAAGAACTCGGAAATATAGAGCGCGCTTATTTTTCCAAACTTGTTCCTGATAGAATTGTCTGTGGAATAAGGTTTAACAGAAATGAAATAGAAAGAGAAAATATCGGGCTTACTATCAAGGTGAAATCATTTCACGGCAGCCCAGATTCAATCAGCATTACTGGATTAGAAGATATAACTGATTTTATGATTGAAACAAATGCTTTTGAAAGAGGTTTATTGAGTCTTAGTGACAAACCTATTTTGAGGTATAATTCAGGAACACAATTAGTCGGAATAGCAGCGATTCCTGGAGCAGGAATTGATCCTGAAATATTAAGCCAGTGTAAAATTACTGAATAAGGAGAAAAAAATGAAAATACATTCAACGAAACAACTTGAACGGAACACAATAAATTCATTTTGCCATGTAAAGGAAGAGATGAATGAAGTTTATAAAATTCTCAAGTTCTTCAGAAATGAGATCCGAAGACTAAGCATCGAAAACAGATACTTAAACAACGAATTAAGAAGGCTCAAGCTTAAGGCCGAAATTCCAAAGAAAGAGTGGCTTTATTAGTTCTTTAGGGATATATCCGATTTTCTAACAGAATGTTTTATATCTACAAGTCTAACTTAACATAAGATTGTTTTTCTATCATAAAAGTGAGCTGTTAAGTAAGCTTCATCCTTCATGAACTTTTTTAGGGATGTTTAAGCAATAAAAATAGCAATCTTTAATAACAATCTTTATTATAGTTAATGAGGTGAAAATTATGAAAACAATGACCTGTGAACAGCTCGGTGGAGCTTGCGACAAAGAATTTCACGCTAAAACTTTTGAGGACATGGCAGAAATGAGCAAGAAGCATGTCCATGAAATGCACAAAAAATGATGGAACTTATGAAAGACCCGAAGAGCATGAAAGCGTGGATGAACAACAAGCAAAAAGAGTTTGAATCATTGTCTGAGGATAGTTAGAGATTCATAATAAATTGAGGTAATAATATGATTAAATCTTTTGTGGTTTCAGGCAAAGTTTCTAAGTTTCCTGGAAAAGGTGGATGGTTTTATGTGGATGTTCCTAAAA
>CAYIYF010000034.1:0-7202 GCA_964367575.1 Candidatus Woesearchaeota archaeon
TATTACCCTCATCTGAATTCAAAAATTCTGGGGCAATTTCTGATAATTTAGCAAGAATTTTAGCTTCCCTTCTTGTACGTTGTTTTCTTAGCTGTAAGTCTATCTCGCTTATCCTATAGCCTTTCTGAACCCTTCTCTTCACAACAATGCCGGATTTAACATCAAGGTAAACCTTGGCCTCTGCTCCATCTCCTATTAATTTCATGTGAAAATTAAAGAAATTCTAGTTTAAAAAATCACTCGCTCCTGCATTCCTCGCAGTAATAATCTCCAAAGATTGTAAATTCATCAAAATCCAAGGATTCTTTCCCACAAGTTTCACACTTAAACTTCACTAAACTTCACCACTTTTTATTTAAAAAGAAAAACTGATGTTTATAAAAATTGCGCAAAGATAATATATAAAATTAAATTATGCATGTCATGAATTTTAGCAAATATCAAATAAAGCAGTATGATTTGTGGGATTTATTTCTTCACAAAAGTCAATTTCCATATATTGGTCGTTGTTATGCCTTAGCAAGACGAAAAGATGCAGAAAAAGTAACAGACATTTCGACAGAAGAATTGATGGAAATGTTTAGAAAAGTTGTGCCAGAATGGAACAGAGCCATATCAATGCTTTTCAAGCACGATTGGCCAAATGTCACAATATTCGGAAATGAATCGCCGCATCTGCATGCCGATCTTATCCCGGGGTACAATGGTTTAAGAGAATTTTGTGAGGTAAAATTCAGGAACCAAAATCAAAAAGGCAATTGTTTGCCTTGTGAAAAGAAAAAATTAGAGGAAGAAATTCTGCAAGAGATAAAACATGGTATCATGGAAATAATCTAAAATTTAAACTTCATTCCCTTTCCGCCAAACTTCTTCATCATTTTCTCAGGGCTCTGCCCCTTCATCATTTTCATTACTTTCTTGCTTTGTTTATACTGTTTCAAAAGCTGCCTTATGTCAGAAATATCTCTCCCGCTTCCCTTGGCAATCCTTTCAATTCTCTCTCTTCCAATTAGCTCTGGATTTTCCAGTTCTTCTTTTGTGCAGCTGTCAAGAATATATTTCCAGCTTTCCATCTTGTCTTCCTGCCCTTCAAGCATTTCTTTTGGAATATTCATTCCTCCTAATCCAGGAATCATCTCTGCAATTTTGTTCAAAGGGCCCATCTTCTTCATTGTTTTCATTTGCTCGTATAAGTCAATAAGATTAAAATCTCCTTCAAGCATCTTCTTGCTCATTTCTTCTGCCTTCTTCTCATCAACAGCACCTTTTGCTTTCTCAAGTAAAGCCTCAAGATCGCCTAATCCAAGCAGTCTTCCGACAAAACCTTCTGGATTAAAGGCTTCTATGTCATCAGGCCTCTCACCAACGCCAATGAATTTTATTGGTGCCCCAGTGATAGCGCAAGCGCTTAAGCTTCCTCCTCCCTTTGCAGTCCCGTCTAATTTGGTTACAAAAACACCTGTAACCCCGCAAGCCTCATGAAACATTTTAGCCTGCTCGTATGCAGCTTGTCCAATATCAGCACTTATTACAAGGAGAACTTCCTCTGGTTTTATGACAGCCGAAACATCTTTGATTTCTTTGACCAAATCTTTGCTTAAAGCATCCCTTCCAGCAGTATCAATTATGACTAAATCATATTTTTTCAGTTCTTTCTCAAAACTCTTCCATATTTTAGAGGGATTTTTCTCTTTTTTATCAATGAAGTAATCAACTTTTATTTGTTTTGCAAGCATTTCCAGTTGTGTCGCAGCAGCCAGTCTGTGAACATCTAAACCGACAACTGCAACTTTATTTCCGCGATTGGAGTAATACTTTGCAATCTTAGAAATCGATGTTGTTTTTCCTGAGCCGAACAGCCCAACAAGCATTATCTTGAAAGGTTCATTTTTCTTCTTGATAATCTCAACGCCTTTCTTCTCTTTTCCAAAGAATGCGACAAGTTCATCATACACAATCTTAACAACATGCTCTTTGGGAGTAACACTTGTTGCAGGTTTCTCCTCAAGAGCCCTTTTTTTTATTTTTTCTGTGAGTTGGAATACCAATCTTACATTTACATCTGCTCCAAGCAATGCCCGTTGTATGCCTTTTAGAATCTCATCAATAAGCCTCTCGCTGATAAAAGCAGAGCCTGTAAGCTTCTTGACTACATCCCTAAGAGCCGATCCAAGATTATCTAAGACCATAAAACAGCTATGGAAAAAAGCTTTATAAAAGTGACTTACAGCGAGCAGCCCTCAAAAAAGACACTATTATCAACAGTGTTGGAAAACTGCCCATCCGGGTTTTTCACCTGAAAATAATACCACGTTCCATTTGTTAATCCAGGATACTTTCCTTCGCCATAGCTAAAAAGTATAAGCTCTGGGTTAGTAACACCATAATCATAAGGTGTGGGCAGCCCATTGACATAAAGAGTTGCATCTGCATCAAAATCAGTTCCAACGATTGCACCCCTATCAGCCCCTATCAAGGGATAAACAGCACAAGTCGGTCCAAGAGTGTAAATGTAAGGCCCATTGCCTATTTTCACCTTTCCATCACCTAAAGAAAGCACTCTTAAATTTTGAATACCGGACTTTTTTGGCATGCTTCCAATAATCTCTTGCTCTAGTTCTGCTTTCACTTCAGTTCCATCTTCAAAAACATAGACCAAGGAATTTTCTTGAGAATAAGAATCTTTTATTCCTGTAGGGACAGAAATTGCAACAACATTCAAGTTCCCTCTCCCCAATGAGCTTATTGCATTTGCGGTTATGGCAGCATCCTTCATGGAGTCTTCTGCTTGATTAAGCCTGAAAGATTTTCCTGCCTTCTCAGAAGCATAAAAAAGTAATGGTAAAGTCAATCCAAGAACTAAAGTAAGCAAGATAAAATTTTCAATTATTGACTGTCCTCTTTTTTCCATTTTACATTCTAATCTTCCTTGTCATAAAACTCTTTCGGTAAGACAACATCAAAAACAAAGGTCCTTTCTTGATTATCCAAATCTATTGGTGCCACTTCCTGAAGATCTGCGAAGCCTTCATCAGTTATAAGAAATCTTGTTCTCTGTCCAAAATAACTCTCTTCCAATGATTCAGCGCTTATACAGAATACAATCTCAAAGAATCTTCCTTCATTCCAATAATCACAAACTAAAAGGGGAGTGATATCTTTTGAATGAAACAAGATGTTCCCCTTCCATGACAATGGGCTTCTGAAAAAGAAATTTCCAGCTTTCTTGCTCATATCCTCATCAGCTATCATGTCCTCTCCCTTGACATGAAAATAAACATCAAATTCGTCTTCATTTTCTTCAACATAAGCATTTGCAAGAGATATTCTCATGCTTCCCTTTTGTATGAATTCTGGCTTTATGTCAGAAGCATTATATCTTGCATCCTCAAGGATATCTTCTTCTTTTAATAGACTCTCTATCTGCGTTTCACTCTCTTGTTTTACATCCAAATTTTCTTGGTCATTATCTATAACTATCTCATCTTCATCACCAAACAACTGCATTGTTATTATTACTACAAGAAAAAGACAGAAAGCTGCCCCAAGAAATAAGATTACATTTTTTGTTGACTCATTAATCTTGACCATTATTGCCACTACAAGTGGGTTAATTAATAAAACTTTCCATAAAAGTCATTCTAGATCCAAAAGCATTGGTTTTTATAAGGCGTGGCTTCATCAATAAAAGTGCAGGTTTTCCATCCTCCTTTCATGTTAAAATGCTTGCTTATGCCTTCGCTCTTGCAGTCGCATGGTATCTGGTTAGAATGTTTTCCCCAGACACTTTTTGTGTTTTCTCCTCTTAAATATGCCTGCGCGAACTTCTCATCAGTTATGCTGACAAAACCATCACCATTAACATCCAGCATTTCTACAGGAAGGCATTTATCCTGCATTCCGGCTTGCCCTACGTAAAACTCTGCATTTTCAAGGGCAACCTGATTTTCAAATCTAGTTATATGCCCGATACAAAGCCTAAGATCAGCAATGTTTAATCCTTCATAGTCTTCATTATTCAATTCAAGGGTACGGTAATTTCTCTGATCAGAAGATACTGCTGCAAAATTTTTAGACAAAGATATTTCATTAACAGGATTATCCCATGATGACGAGTAAGACTTCTGGCCAAAATTCGAAACTAAGTTAACGCCTTTCAAATTTCGAGCTGAAACAGTATTAGTGGTTAACACAGGCCCATCATATCTCTCGCCACCCCAATTACTGTACTCTTCATACACCTGCCCAGTTAAACCAACAGTATTAAATGACAAAAACCCAAGAACAAGTATTAGAAATACCGTTGCAAATATATTATGCTCTTTCATATTGCCTCTTTCTTTATGTCACCCAAAGCCTTGCCACGCTTATAAAACTTTCTTATGGCCCTATATTAACTTGCAATCAAGATTAACAAAAACATCAACATCAGGCCTTGGATAACTGCTAAAGTAATCCCATTCAAGTGCCAATTTATTTGTCTCGAATCCGCTTAAAACAGCCCTTGTATAATGTCTTGGCTCTATGGTGTATTGGCCATCGCAAAGATCCAAATAAACAGAATAATCTTCATGAAGTTTTCCTTTTGGGTCAAAATAATGCTTTTCTGAGCCAGCCCATATAAATACAGAAGGATCGCTAAAAACACTTTGGTCAAACAAGTCAGCGCTTCCATAAAACAATCCTTCCCCGCCGTTACAATATTGCTCTTGACCTCCAGTATTTGATTTAGTAATCCAATTTCCTGTAATCTCACAGCTTTTGACTTTTCCTGGAATGTCTATGTAGACAACACCATTTCCTTTTGTAGGTGTATTTTTTGGCTTGGCATTAAACCAGAAGCTTTTTTGATACATGCTTGAAACAAGTGGTTTAACAGCACTTGGTGCTTGTTTCACTGGTTTACCTAGACATGTGGCACTTAAAGTATCATCCTTGTATGAATTGCCATTTGAATCAAACAAGAATGCCCTCGTAAGTTTGGCACCTTCATCAGTTCCAACTTTATTGCAGCACGTAACAGGGCTTACGTATCTCTTTTTATCTTCAAGATTGCCTGTAAAGCTGCACTGTACATAATCTCCAGTATTTCCCTTCCAGTTAACAGTGGTGCACAAATTAAATGAATTATCTTCCCAGTTGCATATTGCATTGTCTATTTTTAAGAATGCTTGCTGCTTGCCAGAAGCAACATTCATGGCTTGTGTTTCCTTATATCCTTGGTTAACATTCACGAGAGTTGGAGAAAAGAATACCAGTAATGCCAATGCAAGCACCAAAAAAACAATAAAATAAAGCAAGGCTTTGACAAACCTGCTGTGATGAAAAGTATCAACATTTGCGCCGCAATGTTTGCAATATCTAGAAAACTCTTCAAGAATGCCTTTGCAGCTTGGGCATTTATGTTGCCTCATTGACTTTTGTGGTATTAAATGCGCGCCGCAATGATGACAAAATTTTGATGTTTCGTGAACAATGTTGCTGCAATTAGGGCATTTTTTATTTGTCATAACGTTAGGATGAGGTTTCTTTCTTACTACAACCCTCTTTTTCTTCACCATCGTATAAAATTATGAACCAATGGCTATTTAAAACTTTTTAAAGCGATTTATGGAAACGCCCTTATTGATAAAATAGCAGATATAGTATGGCTGGCAAATTGAACAAGAGTCTCAAATCCCTAGGGATTCTATGAGCTTCTTACTGTCGAACTCTTCCAGATCATCATAAGATTGCCCTCTTCCGAGAAATAATATTGGTTTTCCAGCCACATAACTCACAGATATTGCAGCTCCGCCTTTCTCGTCAACGTCTGATTTTGTGAGTATTATCCCATCAATGTTTAATGTTTCTTCAAACTGCTGAGCCTGTAAGATGCAGTCATTTCCAGCTATGCTCTCCCCGACAAAGATCTTCAAATCAGGTCTCGCTACCCTTGCTATTTTTTCAACTTCTCTCATTAAGTCCTTGTTGCTATGCTGCCTTCCCGCAGTATCTATTAGCACAGCATCAATTTTATTTGCCTTTGCAGATTTTATCCCATCAAAAGCAACTGCCGCAGGGTCGCTTCCATAATTGTGTTTGACAACCTTAACTCCTAATTTTCTCCCATGTTCCTCCAGCTGTTGTATGCTGGCTGCTCTCCATGTGTCTCCAGCCACAAGAAGAACGCTTATCTTGTTTCTCTTCAGATAATGGGCAATCTTGGCGACAGTAGTGGTCTTTCCGCTCCCATTGACGCCGACAAAACAGATTACATAAGGTTTTTCATCTTTCTTTTTTATCTCTTCAATAATATCTATTTTTTTAATGCTGAATAGTTCATTTAAACTTTCTTTGAGGCTCTTATTTATTTTTGTTGCAATTTCTTTTCTGTTTATTGGAACATCTACAAGGTCGTCTTTTAGTTTCTGTTTTATCTTGTCAACAACCTCCAATGCCACATTATTCTCGAGCAATGCAACCTCAAGCTCAGAAAACAGCTCATCAAACTTCTCTGCACTTATCTTTTTAGTGGTTATTGTCTCTTTTATCTTCCCAAATAACCCTTTTGACTCAACCTCGTCTATTTCTTCAATTCCTACCTGCTTGACTTCTTTTTCTTTCTTGAATATCTTGGAAAAAATGCCTTTTTTTGGAGGCTCTTTTTCTTCTGTTTTTTGTTGTTCAGAATTTTTGATGTCCTTTTCTTCTTTGCTTTTATCAGCAGCCTTCTTGTTCTTTTTTTTCGGCTCTTTAACAGCCTCCCCTATGATTTCTGTTTCCTCTGTTGGTATCTCTTCGTCTACCTTATGTCTTATCTTCTCTAATGCCTTTCCTAATTTTTCCTTAAGAAATTTGAACATGTAAAAAATTAGAAAGATAGACACTTATAAAACTAGCGTCTAAGTAGCCTTCCATATCTTCCTTAAAACCTTGGTTCCAATTCCACCATACACTATGGCAATTATGGCAATTGCCAGCGCTAAAAAATACAATGTTGTTTTGGATACCTTCACAGTCTTGATAAACCTGCTCCAGATACCGCCGGGATATTCTAATGTCGGTTCAATGGTCGCTTCTGATTCTTTTTCTTTTGCAACAAATTCTATTTTTTCCTTAGGTGCATACGTGGATAATTCCGCAAATATAGAAGGGTATTCCAGTTTCACAACACTAAATACAACATCATATTCTCCATTATTGTCCAAAAGATCGGAAGA
>CAYIYF010000035.1:0-7163 GCA_964367575.1 Candidatus Woesearchaeota archaeon
ATCTGTTAACAAATTGCAATATCTCCAAAAACAAACTTGTTGGGGGAACAACTGGCAAGGCTGCCTCTGCAGCTAATTCTTGTTGTTTTGCAGCAATAAGCGCTTCTGAATTAATAATACCGGCATTAAAATTCGAAGTGGCTGTAGCAAGATTCTCTTGCGCAGTAGCTAATGCTTTTTGTGCATCAAAATATGTTTGTGCCTGCGCAGCAGCAGATTCTCCACCAAAATAAGCCTCTTTTACAGCATATTTAGACTGTATCCAACTAGGTTGTTCTCCAAATAAATCTATATAATTATAAGATGTTGCTGCACCAATATCAGAAATAGCTGCTTGTGTGGCAAGTGCTCAACCAAAAAATCCACTAAAAAATGTGCCAGAAACAGGACCAAACATAGAATATACGCCAGCCAACACCATCCCACTCACAGCCCATCCAGATTTATCCCAAAACAATTCAAATCCAGTAGCTCCTTCTTCGCCATCGCTAAATCCCTGCAAATTTCCAAATGGTGGCAGTTTGTCACAAACATCTGGATCATCATTCATAGTTAATATTTCGGAGTTTAAGTTGTCTACAAGTCCACTGCAAGTTTTCTCTCCCGCAATATTATACCAAGCACCACAATCTCCAAGACTTTTACAAACAGCATTGGCTTGTTCCAAATAATTCGCAGTCAAACATTCACAACCGCCAACACATTCCCATTCTCCCATAATCCCATCTTTGAAGAAAGTAACTTCACATTCAGTGTCTCCTTTCTCACAAGTAGCTTTCGGATCTAATTTACTAGTAGTCGTACTGCTCTCGCCAGTCCAATGTTTTAATCCAGGACTAACCAAAGGAACGCATGCAACACCAGTAGACTTTTTAACTTTTTCAGCATTTCCAGCTAGCCATAAACAATCTCTCTGTGCAACATTTTCGCATGCCTCTTTGTCATAAATTTCAGAGCAACCCTGTGCTCTATTTGCTCGGCAAGCCCCAGCAATTAATTCATTCACTCCGCCAACAGCAAAAGATTCTTGTGTTCCGTATATCTGTTGTAAAACTTTGTTATTGCTCACATCAACAGTGCCTTGAATGCAAATCTCTTCCCTGAAATCCTTGCAAGGTTCAGTCAATTCAGCTCCATTAATGCATATTCTCCTGTAATGCCTGCTTCCAGCAAGATCCAATCCAAGCCCTGCATTTTCACTTGCGCCAACCAAACCATCATAAGCGCACCAGCTCTCGCCATTACCTAAAGGTGGACTCAATGAAGCAGGAGAGTTGACATCCTGTGTTATGATGTTGACATCGCACTGCAAAGACTTGCATGCAAAATCGCCAAATTCTGGATTAACTCCTTGCTCAGCTTCTGCGCACAAGCTCCCTAAAGAATAATCGCAATTTCCACATGCAGGATTATTTATATTTGCGTTGCCAAGTCCGCAGCTTGCCTCCTTGCTTAGAACAAATCCGCTATTATAACTTGCAGCTTTATTGCTTGAATAAATATTCTCTGGGTTTCCGCAGGAATCAAACCAATATACTTCATCTTGCTCGCTCAAGCATCCTGTTTTTTGCTGCGGGGCGCATTCAGTTCCCAATTTTGGATTACTGCAGAGAGTATCAGAATGAAATCCTATCAAAGGCAGTGTTGCATTGCTCAAGTCAGGTGTTGCTTCATTGCAATTTTCTCTCGTAGTAAACTCACAGCTTGCATCTTCATGCACACACGCTCCTCTTTCAAAGCTCCTGCATTGATTAATACATTCCAACTCAGAATCAATTCCTTCATCAAAAGTCATATTGATATCTTCAAACTGAGAAGTTATTTGCTTGCATTGAATTTGTGTTGTAAAGGAGCATTCATTACTCAGCACACAACATCCCTTGTTGCACTGCGGTATATTGCACTCAGCATTAGGGCTCCACTGACATCCCTCTTCAGATTCACAGGAAAACTTAGGCATGTTATTGAAGCATATTCCTTCATTCTGGTCAAACCCGCATCCCAATTTACAGAAGCTTGTCTGCTCGCAACTGGCAGCTGCTTTTTGTGCATCTGGCGCGCAGTTGCTAACACCAGTATAAATACAATGCTCGCCTGAAAGTGTTTCAGCACAACAGACATTCTGTTCTTGCGCCTCAACATCTTTTGCATCAAAAATAGTAACAGAAAATGCTATAAATACAATTAAAAAAATCTGGAATATTGCTTTAATCTTAATGTAATTTCTATCAAACAGCATAAATCATACTCCTATTTTATGAAGGTTCGCCCTGTACGAAAAACTGGAACACGTAGTCATCATCCTTCGACTGCAATATGTAAAGCTTGTCTGGATAAGGCCTTTTTTTCTCGACAACAAATTGCCCCTTATGCAGCAGCATGTAAGCCAACTGATCAAATTCTCCAATTGTAGCTTCAGCATCTATTATATCTCTGGCAACACCAAACAATACTCCAAGTGGCAAATCTAATTCTGTGCTAAAATCACTTTCCTCAACAAATACATCTCCTTTCTGTATTTTTATCGGCATATTTACAGTCACTAATGATTCATAACTTCCAATCTCAACATCAACAGTTAATGCTCCAATACTCAAATCAGCGCCTTTTGCAAATCCTTTAAGATTAATGCAAGAGCTCAGGCCTTCTCTTATTGCGTTGGATAATTGCTCTTCCATGGTTCCCAATGTCAGATACCTGTTATAGCAAGTCACCTCATCTGCAACATTATAACAAAGATAACTCACAGGAACATCATTAATCTTCCTAAATGTATCTGGCGGCGTGCTCAAGTATCCTCCCTGCAATCCAATTCTCTCGAAATAATCAGGAGCAACTTCATTTACGCATGCAGTAATATGCTCTTTTATCGGTGTTAATCCCTTATCTTCTAACTTCTGTGTTGTAACAGGACCGAATATAAACTGTCCTCTCAAGTAAACTAATAATATCACAACTACAAGAATGACTAATCCTAAAACAACAAAGGACGTTGCCTGCCCCTTTTTCCTAAGCATTATTCAAAGCACCTCATCTTTCTAATTTCACCCTTCCTATCTATATAAATATTCCTTTTCATTCTGTCTTATACACTGTAATAGAGCCGCCCTCATTTCCAAATATGTCATAGCATTTTATGTAATAAACCTCATCAACAAACATTAGGCTGTGCTGCTTGACCATTTTTCCAACCATCTCAAACCCATCGCCAATATCAAAATATGGATCCTCTGTTGAATACTCACAAGTTGCCGCTTCGCTAGTAATAACATGTAAAACTCCGCCCTGAGAATAAATATTATCTATTAATGGATTGCTTGAATCCACATCAATTGCGATGTCCATTTGTGTCTGCGCTTCATTGCCGACAGCATCCTCGCAGGTTATGGTGTATAAATAATCTCCAGCAGTTCTGTTCTGATGTTGTGTATGCACTGTCCCGCCAGTCTCAAAGAATTCTATGTACCCATAACTTCCATCATCATAAGAACAAAAAGCCTTTCCATTTTCTGCCCCGCCACTAGTAACTGCTCGCAATACAAAATCAGGGTAATAATAAGTTCCATTCTCAGGTTCAGCACTAACTATGTTTAATTTTCCAGTGCTCTCTATTGTAAATAACTTTGGAGGTTGACCAATATTGCATCCACCACCATACTCTTTTTTTACATCCACACATGAAATATAGTATGCATTTTGTTGGTCTTGTTTTATTCCATTTATTGTTCCAATGCATTCAAACTGATTAGTTAATAATGCCCCATTCTCATCAAAGTATTCGCAGAGTTCAGCTCCTTCTGCAGGGCTTGTTCCTGTGCATGCACTGCTTGTAGAACTATAGCATCCGCAGAAGAAGCTGTTGTTAGTACTCATCTGTGCAAAAGGAACGCTCTCAGTACTCCACCGGCAAGTTTCAACAGGCTCGTCCATATACAGCACTAACGCAGTCTCGTTAACGCCGGCCTTAATCGCTCCTTCGCCATTGCCATTGCTATAGCTTGTCACAACGCCTTCTGGCAGTGCATAATCAAATATGAAAGGAGCCTTGAAGTCAGGTATTTTCGCAACATTAAATTGTATAAGGTACGGCGGTGCGTCTTTTCCATTGTTATAATAGTCAACGCATCTCACATATAACTCATGATTCTCTCCTGCATCAAAACCCCAAGTAAAATTATGTTCTTTGACGTAAGCAACACCTTCTTCAAATTCATTAGTCATCTCTTCAAATGTTCCAGTATTAATATTATCCCATCTGCATCTTGCAGGTTCACTTGTCCTTATGCCGAAGGTAAATAATGTAAGAGGATCAATCTCAGGCGTTATTGCATATCCTTTTCCACTAGCCAGAACATCAACTTGATACTGTTCTCCTTTTGAATTTGTTTGCAAGTTAATAATTTCATTCCATGGTGTAATTACTGGTGGAGTAACATCATTTGGATTATTTGCAATGCAGTCCTGCTCTAGTGTTCCTTCATTAACTAATTGGCAGGCTAACCCCAAACTCTTGCATCTATACTCACTGCACACTACAGGATTTTCATAATTCTCATTGGCATATCTTGGATCATCAGTGCATTTTTCGCAATTATCGCCACCGCTTGGAGGAATCCAAGGCTCGCATTTTGCAATAACTGTCTTCTCTGCTACATCTCCCCCAAATGTCCAAGATAAGAATTCTCCTATTTCACTAAGTATCTCTGAAATAAAGCCCAAGTCTTCAAGCATCCACCCAATTAAAGAGTCTGCAATATCAAAAATAAAGTCAAGACCCAATGCATCAAATATGACACCATAACCAAAGGAATAGTAAAATCCATACTTGGCATTCAATAGTTCAGCCTCATCCTTCGCCTCATCTGAATCTTCGAGTGATGTCTTAATCTTGCTCATTCCGCCAAATAGTCCATAAACATTCAATTTCTCAGCATAATTATCAGGAAGTTTTTTCGGTTTTGGGCCTTCGCTAATCCCCTTCCATTTTACAGCTAAGCCCTCATCGCTAAATTCTTCAAGAATGTTCAGGTCTGCCCCACAGTCGCCAAAAGCCTTGCAATAATTATTTGCATTTTCGAGATACTGTTTAGTTTCACAGAAACAATTTGCAACGCATTCCCAGTCATCAAGATAATTTTTCTTAGAATAAACTACGGTGCATGTGCTTTTTCCTTTTGCACATTGGTTTTCAATTTCAATCTCGCCTTCCTCACTCCAAAATTTTCCTCCTTCTGCAACTCCTGTAATTGAAACTAGTTTTTTCTCTTCATCATTAAACCCAGCTTCACTGGGATAAACAAGGCTTTTGTTCACGTCTTTTGTCTTGAAATATTTCTGAAGGTCTATCTTTGGAAACTCATCTAAGCTTTTGCAGGTGGCAAAAGATCCGCCAATTTCATTTGGTTTCATATCAGCCTGTAAACAAATCTCTTCCCTGAAATCCTTGCATTCTTCAATTAATTCTTCTCCGTTAATGCAAACATGCCTGTACTGCCTACTTCCAGGCCTGTCTAAAAATCCGCCAGAGCCGCTTTCATAACTGCACCAGCTCTCTCCAAATTCTCTATAACCTCCCATCCCCTGATCATGCGGGTTATTTGGAATATCAACAGTATCAACGCAGTCAACACTCTGGCAAGAAGCATCTTCTCCATTTTCCTTGCATAAAGTCTCGCTGCCATCATCGCTGAAAGGATCGCAGTCATCAGCTAATTCTTCTCGATTCCCGCAGGAATCAAACCAGTATACATCTTCATCTTGTTCGCCAGAACAAGCCTTGTAATCTTGAGGCTCGCAAGCACATGGTAGATTTTCATTGCTGCAAAAAATACCGCTGTAAAATCCAGATCCGCCTTCATCAAGATTTTCTTGCCCGCTTGTTGAGCAAGAGCCACTGTTTGTCCAAGAGCAGCTCCCAAAGACAGAAAATTCCTCTTCAGCAACGCAGCAGCCCAGATCATCTTCCATTGATTTCAGCAAACAGCTGTATTCATCTTCAACGCTTGGATCCCATGCCTCATTTGCATTCATAGATGGATAATAATCACTCAAAAGGCTTTGGCATTCCCCTTTTGTGTTGTAAATAAATTCAGTGCCTAGCTGGCAGCATCCACTCTGACATACTGAAACCTGTTCGCATGACTTTTCTTTGTAAAATACAGAATCACCGTTAGCTTCGCAGTTAGCTTCTGGAACATTTTGTCCGCAAGAACCATCATCTTTGCTAACACAGCATCCTGTTGCACAATAAGAAACTTGATTGCATGTTACTGGTGTCCATTGCGATTCAGGCAGGCAATTATCTTGAGTTGTTGGAGTGCAATAATTTTCATTTCCTGCATCCTCACAACACCCAGTTTCAGCCTGAGCAGCGACAAAAACAAAGAAAAGGCTTGCAACTAAGAAGTACATCAAGACTGCATAAGCCTGAAAGGAAACCTTATTCTTCAAAAAAACAACCTTATTTCCCTCTCCTAAAGCCATAAAAACCCTCTTTGAATCATAAAGATACGGTCAAGAATAGAATATAAACATTTCTAAAGAATAAAAGACCATGATCAAGCAATCATCGTGGATGAATGAAAAGAACATAAATTTGCTTAAAGATTCTTTCAAAAAAGCAAAACCATTTCGCCATGTTATAATAGAAGATTTCTTGAAAGAAAACAAAATAAAAGAAATCCTGGCAGCCTTGGAAGAAGAGACTTTCTTTGAGAAAAATTCTGATCTTTTCAATTTTTTGCAGACAGATGACCTATCTTCTTCAAAAAATAGTGTATTGCTCGAATTACATCGCCAGTTTCTTAGTCCAAATATGAAACATCTTATTGAGTCGGTAACAAATTTCAAGATTTCAGAAAAAAAGTTGGATTTGTCAGCATCAATTTACAAAGACACGAACCATTTGTTATGCCATGATGACAAAATAGCAAAAAGAAAAGTGGCCTACAGCCTTTACCTGACAACGCTAAAAAAAGATCAAGGCGGAAGTCTAAACCTTTTTTCCTCAGAAAACAACATACCAGTCAAAATAGTAAAAAAGATAGTTCCAATAAAAAATTCTTTAGTTGTCTTTGAAGTGACACCAGTATTATTCCACGAAGTAGAAGAAGTTGTTGGAAATGCTGAAAGAATAGCAATAAGCGGGTGGTTCTATGATGGAG
>CAYIYF010000036.1:0-7141 GCA_964367575.1 Candidatus Woesearchaeota archaeon
AGGAAGCCGTAACACAGCTTATTGAAGTTCTTAAGAAGAAGCGTTAAGCTTCTTTCTTATTTATTTTTTGTTAAGTAGGAACTAAGTCAACAACCCTGTGACCGCCAATAAATCTTTGGATTATGCCATTACACAGAACTTTATTGTACATTTTTAATGCTCTATTTACAATATCCAACTCAGAATTTGGCATTATGAGGTGTGGAATTTCAGCGATTGAAAAGTAAACATCAAGAGCTGCCTCAATTTTTTCTGAATTTCTCCCGCCAAACAAAACAAAAAACCCAGGATAACGCTCATTACCTCCAAGAGTCCCAACCTTTATGTCACATTCGACATCGCCACAAAATTTACTCCTTACAGCATCTCTTGCACTACGCATGAGCAGCGCGTGATTGATAACACCATCAAGATTATCGGAAAGTTTTCTGTTTTCTTCATAGGTAAAGGGGGCATAATGCAGCTCTATGTGCTTTTGCAGAATATTAGGTTGATCTAAACCTTCAGAATATCCGCTATATCCCATGGGTCTGTAAATAAGAGTTTCTACTTAAAGATTATGCCTGTCAAGAAGCCATTTCTCACATATACTTGCCACACCAATTAAATTTTTAAACTACCTCTTTCTTCAAGTAGATTCTACAACTTTTTAGGGGGACCAAGATTGGTGAATGCTCACGAACAGATAGAAAAATTCCAAGAATTTTTGGAATTAAACTATCAAAAACAAATCCACTCCCTTGTTAAGCTCGGTGCGCGTTCTATTCTTATAGATTTTAACAATCTGGCCATGCATGACCCTGTCCTTGCAGAAGAGCTGATTAACGAGCCAGAAGATACCATCCGCGATGCTGAAATTGCATTATCCCAACTTGACATTCCGGACAAGTCAATAAAAGTAAGGTTCTCAAACACTCCAGAATCACAAAACATCAAGATAAAGAACATAAGAAGCGAGCACATTGACAAATTTATCTCTTTTGAAGGCCTTGTTCGCCAGTCATCAGACGTAAGGCCTCAATTAGTATCAGCAAAGTTTGAGTGCCCATCATGCGGCAATAACATCACAATTCCGCAGCTAGAGGAAAAATTCAAAGAGCCATCCCGTTGCTCATGTGGCAGGGTTGGAAGATTCAAGTTAGTTGATAAGTTGCTTGTCGACTCCCAGCGTTTAGTCTTGGAAGAGCCATCAGATACTCTTGAAGGCGGAGAACAAGCCAAAAGACTTGCAATTTATTTACGTGATGATTTAGTTGAGCCAAAAATGGAAAAGAGAACAACCCCTGGTTCAAGAGTAAGTGTCTTTGGAATTGTTAGAGAAGTTCCAATTCCATCAAAAACAGGTGGGCAATCAACTAGGTACGACTTATGCTTAGAAGCAAATCATGTTGAGCCTGCAGATACAACATACGAAGGAATTGAACTCAGTGAAGAAGACCTTTCAAAGATAGATCAATTATCAAAAGATCCAAAAATTTATGAAAAATTCACAGCTTCAATAGCGCCTTCAATCATGGGGCATGAGGATATCAAGGGAGCTTTAATGCTTCAATTGATGGGCGGAGTAAGAAAAGAAACTTCAGACGGACAAAAGATTAGAGGTGACGTTCACATACTTCTTGTTGGAGATCCTGGGGCAGCAAAATCGTCAATGATTAAATTCATTGAAACAGCAGCACCAAGGGCTCGTTATGTTGTTGGTAGTGGGGCAACATCTGCAGGTATTACTGCAAGTGTTGTCAGGGATGAATTCATTCGTGGCTGGGCTCTTGAAGCAGGAGCAATTGTCCTCGCAAGTGGCGGTTTCTTGTTATTAGACGAGATGGACAAGATGTCTGAAGAGGATACATCTGCAATGCACGAAGCCATGGCCCAGCAAACTGTTACAATAAGCAAAGCAAACATTCAGGCAACACTGATGGCAAGAACATCAGTGCTTGCAGCAGCAAATCCAAAGTTTGGTCGTTTCGACCCATACACTCCAATAGCGGCGCAAATCAACTTGCCCCCCGCGTTAATCAACAGATTTGATTTAATATTTCCAGTGCGAGATCTGCCAAACAGGGAGAAGGATACTGCCATTGCAACTCATGTTCTAGAGCTTCATTACAATCCTAAATCAAAAGAGCCAGAAAAAGAAATTGATTTAATGAGAAACTATATTGCTTATGCAAAACAAAACATTCATCCAAAGCTTACTCCAGGAGCAATAGAAGAAATAAAAGATTTCTATGTCGGTCTGAGAAATTCATCAACTTTAGGCGATGCCGAGGCAGTAAAGCCAATTCCAATTTCAGCAAGACAATTGGAATCATTAGTAAGGCTGGCAGAAGGTTCTGCAAGAATAAGACTTTCAGACAAGGTCACAAGGACAGATGCAAAGAAGTCCATTGCTGTTATGAAGTACTGTTTGATGCAGGTAGGTCTAGATCATGAAACTGGCCAGATCGACATTGATAGAATCTCGACAGGTATTACAGCTTCTACCAGAAATAAAATTCACACTATCCGTGAGATTATCAACATTTTTGAGTCTCGTGGAAAGAAGTCAATTCCAGTAGAGGATATTGTGGCAGAAGCAACGGATAAGAAAATCACAGAGTCGCAAGTTGAAGAGATAATAGAAAAATTAAAAAGAGAAGGAGAGATTTATGAACCAAGAAGAGGCTTCATAAGCAAGATATGACACCATTAGGTAACACACAGTTTCAGCAAGGTGCGCAGCCAGTAAAAAGGCAGATAGCCTACAAGACGTGGCTTTCTAATCTTAGTAACGGTAATTTCATTCAGGGGTCTAAGTCTCCAGAAAATTTTTCGCCAAATTATGTTGAGGTCAATAATCTTCAGATTTCACGCGTCAACATAGTGGCAACAATAGTTGAAGTCTTCAAAAACGATGATGGAAACTATTTTTCTTTCACTCTTGATGATGGGACAGCAGCAATAAGGATGAAGGCATTCAATGAAGACACAACTAAACTGCTAAGCATCGAGAAAGGAAATTTAGTCCTTGTTATAGGCCGTGTTCGCGAATACCAAGGCGAGATATACATTTCGCCAGAAATAACAAAGATAGTGGGCGATCCAAATATTGAGTTAATAAGAAAAGCAGAATTGCTGAGAAATTTCGGCAAGCCTGAAAAATTAAAGTCTAATCTCAATGTGCAGATCTTGCAGACAAAAATAACGCCTCAGAAACCAGTTGATCCATCCCACGAGGAGTTGAGGCAGAAAGTCATAGATATTCTCATGGAAAACGATGAAAGAGGCGCAGAAATTTCATTTATTTCCAAAGCTATTAATAAAGATGATGCTGCAACAGAAACTGTTGTAAAGGAGCTTATGACTGAAGGCGAGATTTATGAGAACAAACCAGGGCTTTACAAGGCTGTATAATCACAACACTTAAAAGAGATTATTCTTAACCTTCCTTCATGAACTATGAAGAACTCTTAAAGGAAGCAAAAAAACAGCTTCCGGAAATAAAAGAATCAACAAGCAGGTTTGAGATTCCTACTGTAAAAGGCCACATAGAAGGTACAAAAACAGTTATAACAAACTTTCAGCAGATTGTTGACCAATTAAGACGCCCTAAAGAGCAGTTATTAAAGTTTCTTCAGCGAGAACTTGCAACTCCAGCAGTTGTAGACGGTCCAAGGCTCATCCTAGGAAGAAAAATTCCTTCATCGCAAATTAACAGCAGGATAGAATTGTATTGCAAGGAGTTTGTATTGTGCAAGGAATGCAAAAAGCCAGACACAGAGATAATCAAGGATGGTCGCATAATGCTTCTTAAGTGCACTGCATGCGGGGCAAAACATCCGATAAAATCAAAAATATGATGTATGTAAAAATTCACAGGTCAGAGCACACAGAGATAATTGCAGTCTGTGATAAAAATCTTCTTGGTAAAAAAATAACAGAAAATGCACTCGAGTTATCAATTAAAAAAAGTTTCTACAAAGGGGAATTAATGGAGAAAGAAGAAGTGATAAGGCTTCTGAAAACAGCAGATAATACTAACCTTGTTGGTGATGAGGCAGTTTCTTGCGGTCTCGAAGCAGGTATAATAACAGAAGATTCAATAATGATTATAGGAGGTTTAAAGCATGCCCAATTCTACTCCTTCGGATAATGCACTAACATACAAGTACAAGCCTCCAATGGACAAGCATGCACTATATTGGGAAGCAAAAATACAATTGCGCCCATTCAACGAAGAAGTGATAAGATTTGTTATAGACGCGATAGATAATAATGATCAAGTAAGAATAGCAAGAATAGACCAGATTAAAACAGGAATAGATATTTACCTCTCATCAAGAAAATTCGCAGCAATAATTGGAAAAAGACTGAAATCAAAATTTAAAGAAGGCAGGCTGCTTGTGACAAAAACCTTGTTCTCAAGGAGCAGGCAGACAAGCAAAGATATTTATAGGGTCACTGTATTGTTTAGAATGAATTAAGAGGGATAAAATGAAGTTTCTAAGAAATATACTGTTATTTCTAATTCTTTTATCAACCATGGCTTCAGCAGATGTCTTTGTTTTTCAAAGTGCAACAGACAAGGTCGAGATAGATGAAGTTTTTGGAAATGTGGTTCCAGTAATGAAGTCCTCAGAATTAGGCTCCATGTCAAGTTCAAATATTGTCACAAATACTGGGACGACGACAGCCAATCAGTATCTGAGATTTGGCGATGCCACAACATCGTTGACATCCCCAAAGGTCAGCTACACAAAATCAGATGACGGAGAAGTAGGCTCTTTCATAAAAGTTGATATTGGAACTTCTTCGGCAGGCGCATTTTTTGAATATGAATTGGAATTTCCACAGGGGCTGACAAGCACAATATCTTCTTCCAAGAACCTTGAAGATATAGAGGATGTAAAATTCAAGATATTTGCAGATGAGTATACCATTATTGACACAGATATTGATAAGGACACTTCAAAGGTAAGAATTACTCTTTCAACAAGTGCCATTTCGCATCTTGCAAAAGAAGGAGAAAAAGCAGTCTACACAATTGGTCCTAACAAGTATGAAGTCATGGTAGACACAATATCTTCTTCAGAAGCCAGGCTGACAGTCAACGGTCAGGACATAGGCTCAATAGAGGAAGACGAGGTTCATTTTTTGTCAGATGACACAGTTATTGGTGTCAGGGACATAATCCTCTCTTCAGGCACTGCATCGGATATAGTTGATCTTTTTATTGGTGCAAAGATACTTGAGTTTGAAGATCATTACAATGACGAGACATTTGAGCAGGGAGTTACAACTAACAAGGAAAAAATCTCAAATGCATATGTCTCAATAAAAGGCTCTGTCTCAGGAAGCTCATTCAAGATGACGGGCATAAAATACAGGGGCGTTTCAAATACAGACCTTTATATCCCGGAAGGCGAAAGGCTATCTGGCCAATTAAGTGAAGAACTAACGCTTCTTGGAAACTGGGATATTCTTCATGATGGGTTTGTTGATGTTTCAACAGCGCAGATACTTATTGACTATCCAGACACAAACTATTTCCAGATGACATTCCAAAATAATGATGGCAAAACTTATCGTTTCCCAATATACCACAGGGATGGAAATGTTGGTGATGGCATAAGGACAACATATATTCTGGAAGGATCAAGCTCAACAGATTTTGATGTGGCACAAAAGGATTACATGGTGCTTTCAACTGGCACGACAAAAAATGATAAGACATATGTTTTGCAGTATGATAGCATAGATATCACAAATAAAATTGTTTCATTTAATGAGATGCTTTCAGCCGGAGTGAATAAAATAACTGCGACATACGGGGCTTCGACAGTTAGCAATGTTACAGGCGAAGGAGAAGTAACTGTTGGCGGAAATGCATTCAAGTTCTTTATACAGAATGCAACAACATACAGGCTCGCAATAGACCTCAATAAGGACGGAAGCGTTGCAGCAGCATCACCAGATATAATAACAAAAGGTGGTGGCATAATAGATGTTGGCACGTCGCAGTCTCCAGGATCAGCATACACATTAAAGCTAACAACAATTGCTTCTTCATTCGAAGAGGCATCTGTAGATGAGGCAATAACATTTCAGTTGTCTGGCGGCTCTGCAGTAGGGATATCATCTTCAAGTTTCTCAAATCTTAACATTTATGGTCAAGGAAATGCAAAGACAGGCATGTCAGATTATGGCGCAGAGTTTGTTTTAGAAACAGTCAATCAGAATAATTTAGGCACGCTTGAAATAAATTATCCGCTTTCGCAAAGATTTGCAAATATCAAGATAGAGCTGCTTCAAAGTTCTTCAGCAACAGCAACAACAGAAGTCTTCACAACATGTCTTGACGGAATACAAAATGGCGATGAGACAAGTATTGATTGTGGCGGATCCTGCCAGCCTTGCGTATTAGCAGCTTGCTCCAACGGAATGCAGGATTCAGGCGAGGAAGGCATAGATTGTGGAGGCTCATGCCCTGTTCAATGTACTGATGAAGAATCAGGCGAAGCAGATATAATTCAAGATTTAACACAAGGAGAATCAGACTGCTCATCTGGATGTCTTTATGTTGATGAAGATGACAAGATAATATGCCTGCAAGTCGGTGAAAGGACAAAGCAGCTTTATTGTGCAGATGTACAGGAGCTTACAACGCTAAAGAAAAATGGGCAGGCATGTCAGATAGATAATGAATGCCTTTCAGAATTGTGTAATAATTTAGTTTGCGGAAGAAATTATAATCTCGTAGCATCATCGCTAAACATTTTACTGATAATACTTTTTATTCTTGTAATAATGAGGATTCATCACGCGCTTAAATCTTAATTACTAACAAGGTTTATAAACCGCATAATTACTGCTTTTTAATGCCACCATTCAGAAGCCACGATAAGAGAAAACCCCGTGTAGAAGAATCTGTTGAAGAAATCACAAGGGTAAAGACCCCCAGGGGAAGGGAGGTTTTTGGGACAATAGAGCAGCGTTTAGGTGCTTCAAAGATGCGTGTTCGATGCTTTGATGGCAAAACAAGGCTGTGCAGGGTCCCTGGCAGGATGAAAAGAAAACTTTGGGTTCGTGAAGGAGACACTGTTTTAATTGAGCCTTGGGAGTTTGGAGGAGATGAAAAAGGAGATATTATCTACAAATA
>CAYIYF010000037.1:0-7080 GCA_964367575.1 Candidatus Woesearchaeota archaeon
CATAGTGTTCTTTACTTACTTTACTGGTGTTATAATTGCTTGGTTGACAGATCAGCTATCACTTGCAGGAAACAATGTAGCAGTGCTTATAATTATAAGCCTGTTATTTGTAGCAATGCCATTATTCTTATTTTTTGATTCTCTAATAAAAATAAGAGATGCGACAAATGCCATCAAAAATCTTGAATAGCTTGTTCTGCTCTGTCAAAAGTCTCTCCCTTGATATCTAAATAATGGAGAAAAGTAACAAAAAACAATTCAAAAAGTCTTAATCTAAAACACCTTTGTTTATCTAACGAAGTCAAGCATGCTTTTTCAACAGCACCTCTCCAAACATTACTTTTAATAACCCATTCAAATAATGAATATTCATGAAAAAGGGGTTTCACAAGGTTGAGCATTTTATAGACAAATTAATCCCTTACCTAGTCCTCATACTTTTCGTTATAATAATCATAACTTTATTTTTTCACAATATTTCTGCAAAATATGCAAAAACCATACATCTTGCAGACACGATTATCATCTCTGTGTTTATAATTGATTTAATATTCAAGTTCATACGTGTAAGAAAAATAAAGAAATTCATAAGGCTTTACTGGATAGACATAATTGCAGTCTTCCCTTTTTACCTTTTAATAAGGGTTATAGAAGAAATATACCTATTATTCAGGTTATCTGATACAATCCAAGAAAGTCAGTCCTTATTGCACCTATGGACAGAAGTAGCTTCAAAAGAAGCAGGAGCGATAGAAAAAGAAACTGGAAAGATAATCAGGGAAACAGAGAAATTTGGAAAGCTGTCTCGTTCTGGTTTTCTTGTTCGCTTCTTAAAGCCACTCACAAGAATCCCAAGATTACTGATGATTTTCCCTTATTACGAAAAAACAACAGGAGAACATCACGCTCACGACAAAAAATCAAAAAGAAAGTGAACTTTTCAGCAGTTTGGAAATGAATTTCTGGATATTATTCAAGAATAATCGAGCATCCTAATACTACCAAAAAATAGGTTATTCAATACCAATAAATAGGTAGGTATATAAATAAGTTATTTTTCTATATGAAATATGCTAACGAAAGAGCAATTACGCATTCTATCAGTGTTCAAAAAAGACATTTTCGCTGGCATGACCTTTAAACAGATAAAGCAAGGCAGTCGGCAGAAATCCAATAACATGGTGCAGATAGCAATAAAGGAGTTCCAAAAGCAGGAAATAATAAAAAGTAAGAAAATAGGCGATGTAACAGTGTACTCCTTAAATCTTGATAGCGGTCTTGCATTGTCTTACCTTAATATCATAAACGAAGCAGAAATCAGCGAAAGCAAATTGCTTAAAAAGATATTAAAGGATATCCAAAAAAGAATCTTTAAACAGACAGAATTTTTTATTTTGATTGTATTCGGCAGTTATGCGAAAGGGAATGCGTCAAAAAGTTCTGATTTGGATATTGCAGTGATAGTTGAATCAACGCAGACAAAACATGATATTGTTCCGTTTCTAGAAACAATAAAAAGAAGGGAAATTACTCCAATAGACCATCATATATTCACAAGAACAGAATTTTTAGAAATGTTGCGGAAAGATTTCGAGAATGTTGGCAAGCAAATATTTAAAGGCGGCGTTGTTTATTATGGCTACATTCCTTATTGCAATTTATTGAATGCGAGAATATGAACAATGAATCAGAATTATACTTGCAGAGAGCAGAAAATGAATTGATATCTGCTCAGGTGCTTTTTGATATTTCGAGCAATCCCCAGCTTCAAAGAGTGCAATTTAAGCTAGAAAAAGAGTTTACTTTTTACAGCAGTGTTATTAGCCATTCTTACTATAGTATTTTTTATTCTTCCAAAGCAATATTAGCAAAAATAGGAATAAAAACAGAAGGCCCAGAAGTTCATAAGAAAACTTTAGGAGCATTTGAAAAACATCTTGTCAAAACAGGAAAACTGGATGTTGAATTGCTAAAAATTTACCAGAAAATGATAGTAAGGGCAGAAGAACTTTTATGGATATTTTCAAAAGAAAAGGGAAAAAGGGGAAGATTCACATACCAAAAGTTGCCGCAAGCTAATAGAATGCCAGCCAAAGAATCCTTTGATAATGCTTCAGTCTTTTTCAAAAATATAAATAAAATACTAACAAAATAATTATTTCTTTCTTTTCTTCCATTTTTTCTGAAAGAATAGCAGATAAATAATAGGCAATAGCCCGAGAGTATTTGTTATCAATATAAAGAAGAACCACCAAAGTTGCTCATTTTTTCCGCATCTCCATAAAGCAAGCCCTTTCCATAAAAGTTCCCAGAAAGCAATTATAAGAAACACGGTTGGAATAAGCAAAAATGGTAACATCAGTCCAAAATGATTCATGTATCCATAAATAGTATCATAAAACATTTAATCAACCCCTGGCAGGAATGTTACATTTGGTTTTATGTAAGGCCATGCATAAGGTGCAGCAACAATCAATAATGCTATGATAAAGCTATGGCTCCATTTCTCTTTTAATCCAACACTGCTGCCAGCCATTCCAGGAGCAACAGCGCTTACTGCATGTATTTTTATCATCACGATTACCGCAATTGCAATCCTGAAGACTAAAGGGTTTCCAATAAGCATTATGTTCTGTAGTGAAGGGAAAAGTGAAAGGACATATTCAACATTCATGCTTGCAAATACTGCAACAATGGCAAATATCAAAGCGTGCAGCATATGGCCAAACCTATGTGTTGGCACCATTACATCCCTGTGCATAAGTATTGCCTCGTATAAGCCTACAAGAATACCAATGTAAATTGCTGGTAATATTAACAATTCAGCCATAATCTATCATTAATTATTAAGGTATATAAACATTTCGTGATTAAGCTTGTTACAGCTTATTCTCATATTTTTCTGCTAGTTTATACCAATAGTCTTCAGGTGCGAGCATGTTTTTACCAGCAATTGCATTTGAGAGAAATATTCTTTTTTCACAGCCTTTTCTTTCAGCCAAAGTTATTATTTTTTGCAATGCAGTATAAACTCTTACCATATACCTCTTAAATTTTTCTTTATCGATGTCTTTGGAATAACTTTGAAACATTACATTAACATAAGCTATATATTTTTGTTTTAAATCATTCAAGGATCTTCTTCTTTGCATTTTTTCTGATTCATTTTCTTGCTGCCTTTCTTGTTGTTGCATATCAACTGCTTTTTTATTTTCTATTATTTCTTCTCTTACTGGTTGGTTTAATATTCTTAATATTTCATTAAGTGACAAGTCTCCAAAATTATTTCTCAATATCTCTGCATTTTTCCTTATACTTTCTAAATCGTAGATAACCTTTCCGCCAACTAATTCGATATTCTTGAGGGGTTGTTTAGGAACTTTTAGATAATCATGGTAATTAAGGTCTGTATAAGTAGAATTTTTTATTTTTTTAAGAGTAGAACTAAAGAGGCTTTCAAAATCATTTACTCTGCTTATCAGATCGCTCATTTTGACATCGTTATTGACAACGCTTCTTGCAATTTGAAGCAGTCCTGCTGCAACTCCATCACAAAATCCAGAAAATTCATTCATTCTTTCAGGGCTAAAAAAAGCAGTAGAAGATCTATTATACCCTAAAAAATTTTTAAAAGCTAGCACTTGTGCATTAAGCTCTCTTAGCCTTGAATTGGCGCTTTGGCCCCTGCCCATCAGCTGTTGTATTATCTGAAGAAAATCTTTTTTACTGCCTCCAGTAGCCATTTTTATGCCAGCACCAATTCCTCTTGCGCTGTTTCCAATCAATGAGCCCAAACCCCCGCCAACTCCCTTTGCTATGCCCCCAACACTCTTTTCTACAAAGTCTCCTGCACCGCCTAAACCTCCGCGAAGAAAATTACCGCCACCACTTAAAGTATCTCTAAAACCACTGCCCCTTTCTCTAAAAAAATTCTTTACAGGAGCGCCAATAACACTAAAAAGCAAAACCAATCCCATAACAATTAAGGCTATAGTTATCCACATACCATCCCCATTAAAGCTAAATCCTGCAAACATATATTCCATTAATCTCGCAGGTCCTAATCCAATCCCAGAAGATACAATAAAGAATAACACAATAGTCACAACAATTCCTGCGATTATTGCAACTATATTGGAAATTTGTTTTTCCTTAAGTTTTGAATAGACTGCCCAAAACAATAAAAGAGCAAGCATGAAAAACGCAACGCCTGCAAGATGCTCAAATAAATATATTCCATTATTAGCCTCCCACAATACCATTCCAAGTGCCAAAGCAATTCCCAGAACTAATGAAAGTGCTTTCCCTGCATTTCTCGACTCGTCCTGAAATCTATTACCTAGAGACATCTTAGCTAATAATATAAATATCATGAAGAAAATAAAAAAGTCAATCCAGCCAGGATAAGCATAATAAAATGATTGAATATTTCCAAAACCAAAACCACCAAACACCCATCCATTATAAACTTGTCCTTGATAAATTAAAGCATTGGCGCTTCTAGCATCACTAAAAAAGAAAAATAGTAGCGCACTAAAAAAAACAAATAATTTATTCATCAAAAAGACAAAATACCTCTCTTTTTTCACCATCATCTTCTCCATATGTTTATTCATTATAACATTTCACTTGTTTAAATAATCTTCCAAGCCAAAATCAGCTTACAGGAGGCGCAAAACTCACTGCATTTGCCAATAAGTTAAATAATATAACGCCTATCAAAGAAACAACAAAGTAAAGCGCCATGCTTCTTTTTACATTCTTTCCAATCCTATATCTAGTCGTTGTCTTGTCCATTCCTCTTTCAATGCTAGTGCTTAATATTGTTAATATGATTGTTATCTGCAAAACATACATTCCAACAACAAGTTGAAAGTAATATCCTGGAATTGCATCTTCAATCCTCATTATGCTTGCAAGAGTGGACAGATTATTTGGGACGCCTTCGCCTATGCTACCTATGCTTTCAAATGCCACGCTTAGTTTATTTATTATTGTTGTTACCATGCTCCCAACGCCGACAACTATGCCTGCAATCAAAGGTGTTAAGAAATTAATCTGACTTACCATGCTGCTCAATATTTCCGCCAACAAGTCCTTCAGCCTTTCATTCACTTGCTTTATCTTATCTACATATTTGCTTATGGTAATCAAGCTTGTGCTTACAATCATCGGACCTTTTTCTGCGCTTTCTACAAGTACTTTCATTGTGCTCTGGATCAAATTGCTCGGAAATAATAATATTGCGCCAACCCGTTGGTCAAATATCGCTTTCTTCATCCCGTAGCCTAGTTTTCTTATATTCCTATCAACAGCGCTAAAAAATTTTCCAGTAGGTGTTCCTGCCATTGTCTCAGCAACTTCTCCAAATGCAATTTCAGAAGGTATTCCATCTCCAATTCTATTGCCTAGTTGAAAGACTGCCCCACTAAATTCATCTTCAAGATTGTCTACTTCTTTCTTTATAGTAATCAATCTCTTAGTCTTTATCCCATAATACATCGACAGGCCTATTGCAATTCCAGTTGGTACCAGCATCCCTAAAATCATTGCCCCGACACCATAGGGCCCTGCTCCACTGGATTTATAATCTAAGAACTGCCCAAATCCCGGAATTTCAAAATCATATCCAGAACTAAAAAAAGGAATCAGCACTGGCAGCAACCCAAAAATTCCTATCACAGAAGCAATAAATATGCTGACTGCCTTCACGCTTATTGGCACAACCCTATCATTCACAACCCAGTCCTCATAAACCTTAAATTCTGGATTTGTTTTCAAGATTTCGCTTTCGCCATATCCAGTTGGCCTCTTTGCAAGCATGTTATTTCCCATGAATATCAAGACAATTGGCAGTATTATGTTGTACAGCATTGCAAGGTGGTACCATTTCACAACTCCTCCCATGAAGCTTCCAATCAATGGGAATATTACTAATCCCAATATTGGCAATATTACTCCAAGCATGTAGAGCAATGTTATTGGTCCCTTCATGTTATGTGCATAATGAAGCATCTTGTTGTAAGTTCCGTCAAGCATGACCTCTAGTGCTTTCTCCAATAACCCTACCCTTCTTTCTTCGCTAGGCTCATACAAGCTTCCTTCAATCAAATGAAATGCTTCTACAAACTCCAGGTTATAATCCCTCCAGCCTTCAAGATAATAATCCAGGCTCTCTTTGATGCTGAAAAATCTCTCAGTTTCAATGTCCCAGAAAACTTTTTTCAGGTCTAAGTTCAATGGAGACCCAACATGCTCGGCAGCAAACTTGACAGCATGCTCCAGGTTGCTTGTATGCCTCATGTACATTACAATATAGAGAATGCACAGAACCATCTGATTGCTTGCTTCAAGCCTCCATCTGCTTGCAAGAAATATGGGCATTCTGCTAATAGGCTTTATTATTACTGCCCCGGCAACTATCAAGGATAAAGAAAAAAACAGGCTGACGCTTCCAAGAGCATATGTAACTCCAATAACAATTAATCCTAATAATATGAGCGATATTCCTGCAAAAGCTCCAAAGCTTGCAGCAGACTCAGGTGTTGCATTCAAATGTGCGCTTTCAATGCTTTTTTTTAATTCTTCATAATCTTTCTTGGAAGGAGAAACTTTTAGTATTTTCTCTGCAATCTCACACCATCTTTCATAATTTGTTATTCTCTCTTCAAGAACTTCCCTTCTAAAAACGCCATATTCTTTGTTTATCAGTTCAGGCTCAAAATTCTCCACATGTCCGCCGCCATATTCATCCTCGAGCTTCCTCTCATACCTTTTTATTATTTCATCAGCTTTCTTTTCTGCCATGCAATCAACAACCTTGTTCTAAATAATTTTTTTTGAGAATTTTATATTGCTCCTTAACCAGTCTTCCCATTCAAAATAAACTCTCTTGCTGTCAATGCTTCCGGTTTCATCCCTTACTTTTTCAATCAGCCTGTGAAACATATCATTAGACGCGACAACAAAATTAGATTCAAGTATCTCATTGTTCTTTGTCTTCTCTGCAAATTCAACCAGTGATTTTTTTATCTTCGCCCTCAGCAGTATGTTCTCCCACACAGCATCCCAGTTGCCGAC
>CAYIYF010000038.1:0-7036 GCA_964367575.1 Candidatus Woesearchaeota archaeon
AACAACAACAAAATCGCCTATTGCAATAACAGATGAATATGGTATAAGAAGGTTGTTGCTTGAATCTCTTTCCAAATCAAGCCCTTCAGTGTATGCTGTTGGATTTTTTAATATTAACTGCATTAGCTCTCCTGTGCGAACTTCAAAGGTGATATTACCAACCTCACCAAACCTCTTTCCTGCCTTTGTCACAACAGTTTTGCCTAGAAGCTGCTTTGAATAATTTTTTTCTTCTTCTGCCATTTGGCTTTAATTAGCTGGATAAGGTATATAAATCTTTTTGTGTTTTCTTGTGTTGTTATGCTTTAAAAGGTTAGTTTTTTGACATTACTGTTTTGACTATTTTCTCCGGCATAAGAGAGAGAACAGATATTGCTTTTATTGGAGGGTATATCTCAATTTCTTTCTCTTTGTAATTTTTTAAAAATAAAACCATCGTGTTTTCGTTGTTAAGATTTGAAAAAATATTAAAGACTGCGATTGAAAAATAAGAAGCCTGTTCTTCTGAATTTTGAGAGTTAAGGCCGTCAATAAGTTTCTGCTTAGATATATTCAATTCTGGAGAGACGTTTATCTCGTCTGGCAATATCTCTTTCAAGGCATCTTCTGAGAAGACAAATGCTTTGAAATACACTTGATTTAGTTCTTTTGAATTGCTCTGAAGCTGAGCGAATTTATTGACTGCTTCATCTTTAGTCAGTGCTTGTGATTCTGATTGCAAAAAGTCTATGATTATTCCTATTTTCGGTTGATTTTCTCGAGTGTATATAAAAAGAGATTTAGAAATAGACATTTGCTGCAACTGCTTGGCGTCCATGAATATTGAAACTATTAATATTACTGACAGAAAAGCGATTGTTATGATAGTATAGAAAATTGCTTTTTTTATTGATTTTAAGATAAAATAAATGATTAATGATAAAACAACTATTAGTATTGTTACTACAGTTATTAGATCCATTTTTATGACTTATCTTTTTTGGTTAAAAACATTACTTTAATATGCCACACCATCATTTCATGTGGAACTTTATTTTTCTGTTTTTGTGCTCTTTTTTTTGTTTTTATACTCTGCTTTTGAAATTCTTGGGTTTTAGGCTCCAAAAATCAAAAATTGTTATTTTTTTGTTATTTATATATTATTATTATAAATATTTATATTATTTATTATATACTTTATTTAGATTATTTTCTGATATTTGCATTAAAGAAGTAATAACCTTGAAATTTGCTATTTTTCTGTTGTTTTTTCGGTTTTTCTCTAATTTTTCGAAATTGGTGCTCCACTGGAAACAATGGTGTGAGTATTTAGTTCTTAACATATATATCTTTAAATATTCAGATAAATTTTAGTTTTCTCTAATGGTAAATGTTAAGTCATTTCTTCGTGATTATGCAACAAAACAAAGTTTATTCAAAAGCAAAAAAGTTTTGCAGTCAAGTTACACCCCTGAGAATGTCCCTTACAGAGAGGATCAGATAAATCAAATTGCAGGGATATTGGCACCTTCCTTGCGTATGGAAAGGCCGAGCAACATATTTATTTATGGAAAAACAGGAACAGGAAAGACCTTAGTTGTTAATCATGTAGTTGAACAAATTGCAGAAGTAGCAAGAGAAAAAAAATTAAATTTAAAAGTTGTTTCATTAAACTGCAAATTAAAAAGAGTTTCCGATACAGAGTATAGGTTGATTGCACAGATATCAAGGGAGCTTGGGCACGAAATACCTCCTACAGGACTTCCGACAGACGAAGTTTACAAAATATTTGTCAAGATTATTGAGCAAGAGAAAACCCTTCTTCTTTTGATATTGGATGAAATTGATGAGATTGTAAAAAATACTGGCGATAAGATATTATACAATTTAACAAGATTAAATACAGAACTTAAGAACAGTGAGATTTCACTTGTGGGGATAAGCAATGATTTAATGTTCATAGATCATGTTGATCCTAGGGTCAAGAGCAGCCTTGGAGAGGAAGAATTAGTATTTCCGCCGTACAATGCAGTGCAATTACAGAAAATACTAAAGGAGAGAGCAAAACTCTCTTTCGTAGACTCTGCAATAGGGGAAGGAGTGATAGAGAAATGCGCTGCCTATGCTGCCAAAGAGCACGGGGATGCAAGGAGGGCTTTAGAACTTTTAAGGGTTGCTGGAGAACTTGCAGAGAGAAGCAATTCTGAGAAAATAACTGTTGATTTCATTGACAAAGCAGAGGAAAAGATAGAGAGGGACAGGGTTATTGACATAGTTTCAACACAGCCAAAACAGTTTAAGATTACTTTATTTACAATACTTCAAGTTTCTGATGAATATACCAAAAATGGGGAAAATCAGGATTTTTATACTGGCGATATCTATGGGCTCTACAAAGAAAATTGCGTTAAAACTGGAACGAAACCATTAACCCAAAGAAGGGTTGGTGATATTATTGCAGAGCTGGACATGCTTGGAATAATCAATGCACGGGTAATCAGCAAAGGGAGATACGGAAGGACAAGGCAAATAACACTCGGCGTTCCTGATAATATTGTGAAGAAGATTAACAATATGCTGAAGGAAGGCCTTGGAATATGAATGGTGACAACAAAAAAGAGATATTAAAGAAATTTATAGATAGAGGATATTTGCTTGCTCCAGATATACTTGGTGAACCCGAGTTTAATGCTAACTTTTTAGACATAGTAGATACAAGAATATTATCTAATGAAAAACCCATTGTCCTTGGGATTGATATATATAAGGGAATTGCAAATAAAGGCGTTGCCAGTGTAAATTGGTCAGAATTTGAAAAAAGCCTTGTGCTGCATGAAAAAAAAAGAAACAGCAGGCCATACAAAAGGTTTCAAGCAATATTGTGCGAAAATGAAGACGTAAAAAAAATTCTTGAAGAGAAAATACCTGAGAAAGAGGTGATATTATTACAAAAAGATTTCAATAAGGGTGTAAATGTTTTAAAGTCTTATGACAAAAAACCAAAGAAGTGGGAAGTGAAGGATTTTACAGCATACTTCAGGCAAAGATACACCTTTCTTCTTCAGGTTTTGCAGGGAAGGCCAGAACTGCAGGACACAATTTCCATTAATAGAATAAAGACAAAACAAGACAAAGAGGCAGTGTCTTGCGTAGGTTTAGTTTATGACAAAAGAATCAGCAAAAGTAATAACATTGTCCTTTCTTTGGAAGATCCGACAGGAGTTGTGCAGGTTGTAATAAAACCAACATTAGAGGGGGCAGAAGATTTATGCCTTGACGAGGTGATAGGCATCAAAGGCACAGTCACAAGAAAAATGATATTTGCAGAGCAATTGTTTTATCCAGATATTCCGACAACACAAAACATAAAGAGGGCATCAGAAGATGCTTATCTTGCAGTAATATCTGATATCCATGTAGGATCAAATAATTTCCTGGAAGAAAATTTTTTAAAATTTATTGATTGGCTGAATTTGAAAAATGTAAACCCCAAAGAGAAAGTTATTGCTGAAAAAATAAAATATCTTTTCATTGTTGGAGACTTGGTTGCTGGTAATGGAGTTTACCCACACCAAGAGCAGGATTTAGTCATAAAAGACCTAAGATCACAGTATCAGAAACTTGCAGAATACCTCTCCATGGTGAGAAGCGACATTAGCATGATTATCTGCCCGGGAAATCACGATGCAACAAGGCTTGCAGAACCACAACCGCCGTTAATCAAAGAGTTTGCAGCCCCACTATTCCAATTGAAAAATGCCACCTTTGTCAGCAGTCCTGCGATAATAAATATTCACGCAGACAAAAAGTTTGAAGGATTCAATGTGCTGATGTATCATGGAAGCAGCTTCCATTATTATAATAACTCTGTGCATCATTTGAGAGTTGCAGATGCAAAGAATAATCCAAGGCTGACATGGAAGTATCTTCTAAAAAAAAGACATCTTGCTCCAACGCACGGGGCAACAGTTTACCTGCCTGACTCGAAAGAGGATGCACTGCTGATAGACAAGATACCAGACATAGTTCTTAATGGTGACATTCACAGGTCTGATCTTGGAGAATATAATGGCATAATAACAATTTCTCCATCATGCTGGGAGAAGAAGTCAATTATACAAGAAAGAAGGGGCAATGAGCCAGATCCTGGAAGAGTGCCTTTTTTTAATTTGAGAACACGGGAGGTCACTTTTTTAGATTTTTACAAACAAAAATGAACACGGAAGAGTATTTTGATAAAATAAACAGAGAAGTGCATCAAGTGTATGATGTTGCAAAGATAGCGCGCAGCAAAGGGATTGATCCTGCAAAAGAACCGGAGATTATAATCGCAAAAAATATGGCAGAGCGCGTGGTTGGTATAATCAGTGTTGTTGCTCCTGATCTTAGCAAGACAAACATAATAGCAAGAATCAAGGAACTTGAAAAAGAATATGGGGCACAAGACTGGAGGGTGGCATTAACAATTGCATATGATGTTGCAAAAGGAGATATTTGTAAGTTTGATACAAAACTAAAAGCAATGGAGACTGGAATAAGATTAGGGATTGCATACATAACTAATGGCGTTGTGAGCAGTCCTCTTGAGGGATTCACAGATTTGAAAATAAAAAAACGCAGAGATGGAAAGGAATACTTTTCACTTTTTTTCTCGGGACCAATGAGAAGCGCCGGCGGAACTGCCGAGAGTGTTTCTGTTTTGATAGGAGATTATGTGCGAAGGAAGATGGGGTATGGACCATATGATCCAGATGAAAATGAAATAAAAAGAACTTACACAGAACTTTATGATTATCATGACAGAATCACAAACTTGCAGTATCTGCCAAGTGAGAAAGAGATTTCTTTTATGGTTTCGCATCTTCCTGTTCAAGTTGATGGAGACCCAAGCGAGAAAATAGAGGCAAGCAATTACAAAGGGCTGGATAGGGTTGAAACAGACAGACTAAGGAATGGTGTTTGCCTTGTCATAGGAGAAGGAATATGTCAGAAGGCTGCGAAGGTGCATAAGAATCTTTTGAAGTGGGGAAAAGATTTTGGGCTTGATGATTGGGTTGCATTTTTGGGTGAATTTGTTGAGATGCAGAAGAAACTAAAAGCAAAGGAAAAAGAGCAGGAGAAAAAAATTGAAGGATTAAAACCAGACCACACATTCATCAAAGACATTGTTGCAGGAAGACCAGTGCTTACTGATCCTTTAAAGGAAGGCGGTTTCAGGCTGAGATATGGAAGAACCAGAACTTCGGGATTATCTGCACAAGCCATGCACCCAGCGACAATGGCAATTCTTGATGATTTTATAGCAATAGGAACCCAGCTAAAGCTTGAGAGACCTGGAAAGAGCACAGTGATATCTCCGTGCGACAGATTGGAGGGCCCAATTGTAAAACTGAAAAATGGCAGCGTGGTGCAGGTTGAGAGTTTTGAAGATGCAAGAAAAATTGTCAAAGACGTTGTTGAGATAGTTTATCTTGGCGACTTGTTAATATCTTATGGAGACTTTTTTAACAGAGGGCATGTTTTAGCTCCTGCAGGATATTGCGAAGAGTGGTGGGCTCTTGAAATAGAGAAAGCTCTTAATGAGAAAGATGACAAAAACAGATTCAGAGAATACATTGAAAATCCATGGAATAAAATTTCTTTTTCTGAAGCTTTAACCATCTCTGAAAAATTAAGAATACCAATGCACCCCAGATATACTTTCTTTTGGGAATTTATCAGCGTGGATGAATTACGGCTATTGTATGAATGGTATGGGCAAGGTGCAGCAAAGGATGATAAGGTTGTGCTTCCCATAACAGAGTTAATTCCAAAGAGGGCATTGGAAATACTTGGAGTTCCTCACAGAGTGGTCACAAATGAGTATGTTGTTATTGAAGGAGAGCATGCAAAAGCATTTTCTTATTTTATGAAGTCTGTTGATTTTTCAGGAGATAAAAATAATGTTTATGAGATGTTATCTAATGCTGTGCAATTAAGAAAGAAAGGAGGGACTTTTATTGGTGCAAGAATGGGAAGGCCTGAGAAGTCCAAGGTGCGAAAATTAAAAGGCAGCCCGCAAGTGCTTTTTCCTGTTGGGAAGGAAGGTGGTAGGTTAAGAAGCTTCCAGAGCGCTTTAGAAGCAGGATATATACAGGGTGAATTTCCAATATTTTACTGCAATGGATGCAAGGAAGAAACAATATATCCTCTTTGTGAAACTTGTGGCGGACAGACAGAGAAAAGATATTATTGCCCGATGTGCGGACCGAGCGAGAAGGAATGCCACGAACAAGCAAGGAGTTTTAAAAGATGCAAGATAGACGTAAATAAATATTTCAGATCTGCTGTTGCAAGATCTGGACTTTTGCTAAGCCAGGTGCCTGTTTTAATAAAGGGCGTAAGAGGAACAAGCAACAAAGACCATACGCCTGAGCCACTTGCAAAGGGATTGCTGAGAGCAGCACATAATTTGTATGTGAACAAAGATGGCACTATAAGATTTGACATGACAGAAATGCCAATAACGCACTTCAAGCCAAAAGAAATCGGAACTTCTATTGAAAAATTAAAAGAGCTGGGGTATAAGCAAGACATACATGGTAAAACCCTGGAAAATGAAAATCAAATTCTAGAATTATTTGTCCAAGATGTGATACTTCCCTCAACGTCTGAGAGTTTAGATGAAACTTCTGACAAGGTTTTCATACGCATTGCGCAATTCATTGACGAGCTATTGGTAAAGATATACGGACAAAAGCCTTTTTACAATGTCAATAAAGTGCAGGACTTGGTAGGGCACTTGGTTTTGGGGCTTGCACCACACATAAGCGCAGCAACTGTGGGGAGAATAATTGGATTTTCAAAGACGCAGGCCTTTTTTGCACACCCCTTTTTTCATTGCAGCGTAAGAAGAGATTGTGACGGCGATGAGCTGTGCATTATGTTTATCCTGGACGCGCTGCTTAATTTTTCAAGAAGCTATCTGCCAAGCCACAGGGGCGGAACTCAGGATGCGCCACTTGTGTTAACAAGTACAATAACCTCGACAGAAGTAGATGACATGGTTTTTGACATG
>CAYIYF010000039.1:0-2644 GCA_964367575.1 Candidatus Woesearchaeota archaeon
TGACTGGAGAATCATACTTATATTGATATTGTTTTTGGTTCTAACAGTTGCTGCAAGAGGGGCAATAAGACTTCTGCATGTTTATTCTCCTGTGACAACAATTTTAGCTGCGTATGCGCTTGTGAAGATTTATGATTTTGCAAAGAATTTAGACGGCAAATACTATAGGTATGGAATTTATTTACTTTTGCTTTTGCTTTTAGTATTACCTCAAGTGAATAGCTCTTTGGTTAGCATGTATAATGCAGTTAATAATCAGGCAAAGTATACCGGGCCAAATTACAATCAGCAATGGCAGTATGCCATGCAATGGGTTAGAAATAATACTTCTGAAGACGCAGTTTTTGCACATTGGTGGGATTATGGGTATTTGGTGCAAACAGGCGGTGAACGTGCAACACTTACTGATGGCGGAAATGCCGGAGGATATGCTCTGAATTATTTCATGGGAAGGCATGTCTTGACTGCACAAAATGAGACAGAGGCACTTGAGTATCTTTATGCAAGAAATGCAACGCATCTTTTGATGGTTTCTGATGAGATTGGAAAGTATCCTGCCTACAGCAGCATTGGAAGCGACGTGAATTATGATAGATACGGATGGGTTAATACATTCCAGAAGGATGATTCCAAAACACAGGAAAGAAGAGATGACACTCTTATAGCCTACATCGGCGGAGCAGCATTTGATGAAGACTTTATTTATCAAGACAAGTTGTTTCCAAGCCAGGGGGCTGCCATTGGCGCATTTTTAGTTCCGATGATCATAAACCAAAATGGAACTTTAACCGTGAAACAGCCAGAAGCAATTGCAATTTATTCTGGACAGCAGACGAACATACCACTTGAATGTGTGTTTATTCAAGGAACTGAAATTAATTTTGAAAAAGAGGGATTGGATGGATGCCTGATAATAATACCAAGAGTTAATGGGGATCAAGTTGATATGATTGGTTCCGCGCTTTATGTCAGCCCTAAGATAAGGAGGACATTATTTACACACCTTTACTTGTATGGGCAGGAAAGCGAAAACTTTAAGGTTGTTTATAATGACCAAGGCGGCGCGCCACTGGCAGTTTATAATGGCAGATTGATTGGGCCATTGAAAATTTGGGAGATAGATTATCCTAAAGGGTTGAAACCTAGCTCTTATTATTATGGCAATGAACTGCCTGATCCAAGAGTGGCCTTGGTTTGATTTTTATTTCTTCTGGACCACATAATCCAAGATATTGCACGGGCATCTAAATGTTTGTCCTTTATTAGTAATATGAAATCCAAGGATAAATGTAATATCATTCCGATGAAAGTGACTAAGAACATGTAGTAAAGGAAAGTCCAATCCATCTTGTAGGAGATCAATGCTGATAAAACAATGAATATCCAGAATTCTATTGTGTGGAATACGTGCAGCAGGTCTCTTTCATATCTTTCATTTTTGTGCCTGTTGAAATGGTAGTGATATGATTTTTTCACTGAGAATGATTTCATTTTGTATGCTGTCCACAGCAAATGATCGAAGTCTATGAGATAACCTCCTACAATTATCCATAGAGAATACAACCCTATCAGTGGGTAAAACAATGCTGAAAGGATTAATGAGGTTGCTAGGTGTACGGAGATGTTCATTTTGTCAAACTAATTTTTCAATAATTGAAGCATATGCGGGTCTTGTGATGAAGACACCAATTGTTATGCCTGCTATTGTTGTAAGAGCGAAGCCTTTTATTAATCCTGCGCCTGCAAAAAGCAATGGAAGCATTGCAACAACTGTTGCAGCATATGCGCTGAAGACTATGAAAAATGCGCGCTTTATTTTTTCCTTCCAGTTGAGATCAACTTCGCGCTTTTTGACTATCTCATCTGTTATGACAATCTGGTCGTTTACACCAGTTCCGACAGTTGCTATCAGTCCTGCAATTGCCGCGATATCCAAGTTCCACCCGGCTAATGCTGCAAAACCAAGGGTTATAACTATTTCTGATATTGAAGTTATTATTATCGGAATAACGATTTTCAAATTCTTGTACTTAAGGAAGATGATTAAAGAGACAACAACTATCGATAGCATTCCGACTAGCAAAGCATCATTTAGGAATTCCTTGCCCATGATTGGGCTTATGGTGTCCATTTTTACAATCTCCAACTTGAATGGCAATGAGCCTGTTATGAGAATTGTCTGCAAGTTGTTCATGCCGGCAATCGCATCTTGATATGCCTGCTCCTGAGTTAATCCGTAGCCAGGACCAGAAATAGAAATCTGCGTTGTTTCTTGGCCTTTCAAGTCTGCTGATATCAACAAGCTGTCGACAAGCCTGCCATCAAGATAAAGATCCAATGGCTTTTCCAAGTAAGGATCTGAAAGGCTGGATTGATTTATTGGAATCTTGCTAGTTATTTGTGCATGCTTTTTTGCTGCCTCTGATGACAATGTTATAGCGAATCTAAACCTGCATTGCGCCTGCTCTTTAGAGAGCTCTGAACATGCCTCTATGACTGCGCAAGAACCGTCATCCTTGCATACATAAGGTATGTCCTGCTTTCCGCCTTCGAAAACAATTTCTTCGCCTATCTTTGCTTCGAATACGCCCTGCCTTGAAATAACATCACGGACTTCCTCACGCGTTGCCCCTGCAACTTCTGC
>CAYIYF010000039.1:2654-7003 GCA_964367575.1 Candidatus Woesearchaeota archaeon
CTTCTGCGACAACGAACCAATTTCCGTCCAAGTCCCTTGAAGGGCGTATTTTAATATCTGCAAGGCCATAAACATTCATGCGCTTATTCATGACGTCAACTACGTTATTGATTTGATTTAACGTAATCTCATTGTCTGTGATAGGCTTAAGGACAACACGAGTTCCACCTTCAAGCTCCAAGCCTTTTTCAAGATTGCTTGTTCTTGCTGATTTTGCAGAAATTCCCAAGTCTCCTGTTGTGAGAAGTGCATATGAATTTTTGTTTGTTTTTATTTCGACCTTGCTTTTTGGTATAACTTTTGCGATGATTCTGTTGAAATCTTCCAAGCTTTCTACTTTTTCGTTGTTTACTTCAAGAAGAGTTGAGTCTTTTGTTACTGGTGCAAAATCAGATACTGTAGTTATTGTAATGTTGGAGTTTACTGAGAATCCTACTGCTGACGTTACGTTATATTTTTCTGTTTCTTCTGATGTTTTTACTGTAATCTCTTTTTCTTTGGGCATTACATTTTCTATTTCTTGTCTAAATGCTGTTAAATTCTGAATTTTTATCTTGTTTATTTCGAGTATTTTTTCTCCCACTGAAAGGCCTTCTGCAAGCAATGGTGAAGCTGCATCTATGTGGCTTACTTCAACGCCTGCGGCGTTTGGAGAGGGGTCTATTGCCAATAGCGACAGGAATAAGAAGATGATTAAAATCCAGACGCGAATGCTAAGCCATTTGGCCATTATTTCTCACCTTTCTTGTTCAAGTAATACTGAAGCAGAGGAGCATTAAACATGTAAGTCATTATTATGTCTGTGATGAGGCCTATGATTATTATCAGAAACATTTGCTTTATGACTAATGAAGAGGAGAAAAAGTAGCCCACTAAAACAGCACCAATTGCTGTGAATGTCATTGTCAATCCTGTCTTGATTGAGCTGATAATTCCATCGATAATAGAACCTTCACGTTTTTTCAGAAGCCTTGTTGTCAGCAGGATATCTGTGTCAACCGAGTAGCCGATGAGAAGAAGGAGCGAAGCTATGCCTGCAGATGAGATGCGGATGTCGAGGATATTTAATACTGCAATTGTGACTATCATGTCGCCGAGAGCGGCAAATATTACTGCAATTGATGGCGAGAATTTTCTGAATGTGATGAATACTGTCAGTGACATGAATAAGAATGCGAAGATTAAACCCCTAACCATTTGTGAGTAGAAAGATTCGCCTAAAGATGAGCCAACAACCTCTATTGAGGAATTCTCATTTGTCATTTCAATTCCTGTTGCCTCAAGTATGGAAGACCTCATCAAATCTTCCTGTATTTCTATTGTTTCTATTACAACTCCTATTTCTCTGCTTGTACCGAATTCAGAAAGACCGCGTATATTTACTTCTGTGAATGATTTCTTTAAAATTTTTTCCAATGAAGAATGGTCTATAGGTGAGGGAGTGTACAATGTTACAGTCATTCCTCCGCTCAATGAAGCGTCTTTTTTGAGGAATTCTCCTGTTGTTATCTGAGCGTTGACAAGGAAGATGAATGAGACTAGGATGAGCAATAAGGGAAGAATCATCATTTTTTTAGAATGGTTTTCGAATAAAGGCCGCAATGAGTCTATCATCTTTTGGAGCGGTTATTTTTGGGTTAAAAAGGTTGTTGTTGGGGATTTGCTTAAACGCAATACGATTATTTCTCTGGTTCTATCACTATTTTGTTCCCTACTTTGGAGATAGCAATACCAACGTTTTCGTTAAGTTTAAGTTGTTTTTCTAGATCCATAGGAATTCTCAAAACCAAACCACCCCCACTTTTTGAGAGGTGTCTATAGAGCTTGAGTGGTTCTGGCCATATTCCTAATTTTCTCGCCACTTCTATGGTTCGTTGAGTCTCTTCTTCATAGGGAAATTCTTCATTACAATGATCACACCGCTCTCCTTTAACGACAAAAACATAACCTTCTATTTCTAATACAATATCTTCTACCTTTTTGAGGTTTCCTTTTTCACAGACAAGACATACTTTCATTTTCCTTCAGCTCCTGTTATAATAAAAATCTCCTTTCTTTCTTCGTCTTTGATAAAGATAAGTTTTTGACTTTTCTCCTTTTTTCTTGTATAGGCTTCATATTTGCGTTTACCTACCTTTTCTACTTTATATGCATTTTCTAATGCTTGTCGCAAGGCGTGATTGTCGTAATCCCATTTTCTCATCCATGTTAAGATAAAATGTTTGCTTGGCCTGATTTTGTATCCTTTGAAATCCACACAATATCACTACATTTTATCATGTTTTTGTTATATATAAAACTTCGTTTTCTCTCAGACGGTTATCATAAACAAGTAGCAAATGTTGTAACTGTTCGTAACTTACGAACGCATGTCGTGCTTACATGTCGTCTTTTATAAATAAAATTAAATTTACCACTTAAAAATGCTAAAACTGATAAGTTTTTTATACTAGCTCTTCTCTTAGAATTTTATGACTTTAAAGAAATCTAAACTTGGATGGATTTGTGGAGGACTGGCTACTTTAGGATTAACGGCAGGGATTGCATTAACATTTAATGATAAAAAGATTACTCCAGTATCTTTGCCTGAAAATTCTCAATTTGTAATATCACAAACAGAGGAAAAAATGGAACTTCCTTATGTTGACACTAATAGTGCGATAGGCATTCCAATAACAAATCAAGAAAATAAGCCTGAAAATTCTGCAGTGGCGAGCACAAATAGTAATGGACATGGTTTTATTGCTAGAGTATTTGAGCATGATAGGACAACTCCTGCCAATTTGGAAGATGTTATAATAGAAAGTTTAGATGAAGATATAGCAATTAAACCAATCGCTTCTGATGGAGTAATTAGAGCTGACAGTATGAACAGTGGATTGTATAATCTTTACTTGGAAACTGAAGATAATAATTATCTGAGCGTAAACTTTCCAATATTTGGCGAAGACTACTATAATGATTTTTTCCTGCCAGAGATGCATATTTATAATGGCAGAATTGTGAGTGACACAACAAATATGAACTTGAATTCTGGAGAGGCAAGGTTCATATCACGAGATGATAAAAGGTTTGATCAAATAGTTGAAAATAGAGAAAATGGATTTACTGTGATGTTAAACCCTGATGTAACTTACGACATATTTGCTTCTGCAAAAGACTATATAATGACTCAAGATAGAACCAAACCTTACAATGGGATGGAGTTTAGACTTTCAAAAGGCTGCGTTGTAGAATGCTGGGTTGTTATGCCTGGCGACAATGCTGTTGTGCCTGTCAGCAATGCAGAGGTTTATTTGATGCGGTATGATGGAGATGTTATTGATGGCAGCTTTCAAAATCCAGTTGTAACTGGTGAAAATGGTCATGCTGTATTTATGGGTGTTGACCCAAAAATTCAAGGCATGAATATGGGAAAATGGGAAAATAGAAAAAATCAGACTATGAAAATAGGCGTTATTCATCCTGTGCTTCATCAGGCAGACTACAATGGAGAAGAAGCTTTTACCTTGAATAAAGATAATCTTGACATGCCTAAAAATCTTGGTTATGTTTACATGACTGATGTGATGCATAATCTAGAAGTTTTGGTAAACGGGTATCCAAGAGAAGCCGTTGCTGAGATTCTTGTTGAACCTTTTAGGATAGATGAGGATAACCAACCACGCCAGATTAGCTTTAGATCTCCGATTTACAAAGCCAGAGTTATTGAAGATAAAATAAGTGTTCCTGGATCCTTGAATGTTGCTCTTTCTGGTGGCATCTATGGTGTTCAAATTGAATCTAAAGGTTCTTCTCTAGTTCATAAAATAGTCAAAGTTCCAGGAAATCCTTTAGAAGTGAACTTAGATAATGGCGGCTGGAAAGTCAGTGGGTTAGTTTATGGTCCTGAAGGTACGCCAGCTTCTAATTTAAAGGTCATTGTTTCTCAAACGATAAATAATAAATGGATACCCCGAGAAACCGTTACCGATCAGAATGGAGAATTTTCTTTTGGCATGCCGGATGGAGCATATTTGATAAATGCATTTTATGGATCATTCAGATCTGATAAACGCGTTGAAGTTCATGGCAATGATATTGATGGGCTAAGAATGGAATTTGATAATCTTAGATCTATTGACGGAGTGATCAGGGGGATAGATGGCTCAAGGATAGACAATTTTATGATCATGACTAGAACTGTTGCTGGTCTTAGATCTTCTTTGTCGAACGACGCATTCCAACAGTTTTCTGTAACGAATCAAGGCATTGGCAATATAGATAGCACTGGTAGTTTTAAGTATGTTTATGATAAAACTAAAAACATAGGCCAAATCTCGATAGCGGCTGATGGTTATTTTCCATTT
>CAYIYF010000040.1:0-6966 GCA_964367575.1 Candidatus Woesearchaeota archaeon
AAAATGGAATATGTATATGCCGCCATGTTGATACATAAACTAGGCGGAAAGATTGAAGAAGACACAGTAAAGAAGGTCATCCAGGCAGCCGGAGGCAAGCCAGATGATAGTCGTGTCAAAGCGCTCGTTGCAGCATTGAACGGTGTTGATATTGAAGCAGCCATTAAAGAAGCTTCAGTTGCTCCAGTTGCAGCATCAGCTGGTACAGGTGGCGTGGCTACAGCAGCAGAAGTTAGAAAAGAAGAAAAAAAAGAAGACAAGAAGTCTGCTGATGAAGCAGCTGCAGGTCTTGGGGCGTTATTCGGTTAGCCCCCCCTTGTTTATTTTATTTCTCTTTTCTAGTATTCCTTTAATGGTCGCATAGAGACTAGCATGACAAATCAAGAGTTAGTTACAAATAAACAGGAAGACATACCTACTTTGAGGGCTAAGCTTCTTGAAATAAATGCACAAAAAGAAGAATGGTTCACTAAAAAAGAAGAGTTAAACAAAGAGATAGCAGGGCTTATTGAATCATTAAAAAAATTAAACCCAGAGATAAACGAAGCAAAAAAAAGAGAAAGAGAGCTTCTTCAAAAGAGAAATGAAAACAACAAAAAGTTTCGTGAATTCCTTGCAAAATCAAAGGAGCTTGTAAAGGGAAGAAACGTCCTTGAAGAAAAGTACGGCCATGGCGCAACGCCTAGCAATATTAAAGAGCGCATAGAAAAACTCGAATATTCTATAGAAACAAACGTTCTAACAATGAGCAAAGAAAAGAAGATTATGGACGAGATAAAACTAATGAGAAAGACGCTTGAGGAAGCAGGGCCGATTGCTAATTACAAAAATGAGATGAAAGAAATTTCTCAGGTGATAACACAGGCTAAAGAAGAGGCAGACAAATGCCATAACGAACTAAAGATGCTACAAAAAGAGAATAAGAAAAATTTCAAGGAATACTTGTTTAACTCAAGAAAGGTCAATCAACTAAAGAAAAGCCAAAGGGAGGCTTTTAATAATTTTGTCAAATACAAGACTGAATTCGTTCAACTAAACAGCAGCTTAAAACAGAGCATGCCTGAAAAAAAGCGCAGGGAAAGACCTCGCGAGCAAAGATTTCATGAGCCAAACAGACTTCAGCATGAATTCATTGAGAATGCAAGGATAATAGATGAAAATGTGAGGCGCGTTGAAAAAAAGATAAAGGAAAAGAAAAAACTCACAACACAAGACATAATTGCCATGCAGGGAAAAGAACAGGATAAGGCTTAGTATAAAAGTTTATTCTTTAAAAAAACAAAATCATCAACTATTGGAATTCCTTTAATATTGAATTTTTTTACAAGTAATATCCATATAAATGCAACAAAGACTCCTGAGAGGATTTTCCATGTAAGGAGATGCAGTGTTAAAAATAAATTTATATTTTCAGCAACAAGCAGATACGCAAGGATGTTTATTCTTATTACATTTGCGGCAAGTATGAACAAAGCACCCCAATAAAAGATTTTAATGCCTTTTTTGAAGCTTACCCCATTGGTAAGAAATATCAGCAGCGCGAGAAACATATAAGCACCGGTTGCACTACATGCCTCAACATATTCTATACTTTTTTGCCCAAGCCATATGATATTTCCTGTAAACCTTGCATCAAACATAAGCCTTAATGGCAGGTAGGAAAAGTAAGCTGACAACCAAATGATGAACGGCGAATAAATTGATTTGAATAAAACGATTGCAAGAGCAGATGCATACCTTAAAACAAAAGTGTCATATTCTCCCATAAACTTAAAGTGCCTTGCATTTCTTTTAAGCTTTGTTAGCGTCAAAAATAATGAGATGGGCTTAAATAAAGCTTCGTAAAGCTTTCTGTAAAGCTTTCTGAAAGCATGCTTATAAAGAAAAATAATACATGCAATATTAACAAACCTTGGAGGTTTACTAAAAATGAAAAGAAAAATAGCAGCTTTGTTTGTACTTACTCTATTTATCTTTAGTATGGTTCCATTTGTCATGGCTCAAGAGGCAGTGGCAAGAAAAGACGTTAGACTGGAACCTCTTAAGATAAGCAACAATAGAGCAGTGCTTGCAAGAGGCATTAAAGAAAGACACGAGAGACTGTTGAATGTAAGGGACAGGATAAGAACCACTAGCACTTCAATGGACATAAAATCAAACATAAGAGCCTTGAGGGATTCTCAGGGAGATTTTGATGGCGATAGGTCTGACAAGGCAGCAAAGATAGTGGAGCACCTTATCAACCACTTAGAATTGCTCATACACCACTATGAGGCTCTAAATGACCGTATATCAGCCAGTTCTGAATTGCAGGACAAATATCCTAATGCAATGGAAAGAATTGCCAATGCAGAAGAGAAAATAACATCATACATTCAAACCTTGGAAGCCACAATAGAAGATGGCAAGGTTACAAGAGAAGAGTGGACTAATGATGTTCTTCCTATAATCAAGGAATACGGAAAGCAGAGAAGCGATTTAAGGAGCAATAAGGAATACAAGGACGTCAGAAAGGCTCATGTCATGAATTTTGCTAAAAAATTTAGGGAAGAAAGCACCCCTAAAGTAAGGGCAAGACTAAAGGCAAGAGGCTTGGCAGACTCAGAGATTGAACAGCGTGTATCAAGAATACATGCTGAACTGGATAGAATGGGAGATGCTGACACTACAGAAAGGATGGCAGCTCTTAATAGAATTCGCCAGGAAATAGCTTAAATTTTCAAGGTAGGGGGTATCCCTGCCTTATTTTTCTTCCCAAAATAGTTAAAAACAGTTAAAGTCTTCTTTTGTTTCAAATGAAAATAGGGAAAAAGCTGTTAATAAGTTTTACAATAATAACGCTGTTCTTGCTAATTAGCGCCATAGTCACAACAATATACACTCTTCGTATAAACAGCCAGCTACAAGAAATTACCGGCAAGATCAACCCGCTAGAAAAAAATGTGCAGGACATGATAAGCATTCTCTGGAAAAGCAATTACATTGTTCAGCGATATTCAACAGAGAATGATCAAGAGACAATCAACAGCTTGCGTTTTGAATTTGAGCATATAAACAACCAATTTATAGAAAGGGGAGAATCAGTAACAGCTTCTGTTAATCAGGAGTTAATAGAGGACAGGATATCCAGTGCCATGAACAAGCATAATACTTTTTATAAGCTTGCAGAAAGGCTGATGGAAAATCGTGATGAAGATCTTGCAACAGGCGTTATTTATGATGAATCTTCAATCTTGGTGCAGTATAGCATCGCAAAACAATTAGAGCGCGATGTTATTGATGCAGTTGAGCTGCTGCAAGAATCACTTGAGGATTTATCAGCCATAAAGAAAGAGGCAAATGAAAGGTCTAACAATGTGGTTAAAACCGCAATATTGGTAATACTCTTGACAGCGTTAATCGGAATAGCAACCTCTTTTGTGATTTGGTCTGCCTTGACGAAATCGATAACAAAACCGATAAAATCTCTATCAGAAGCAACATCCAAGATAAGCACTGGAAACTTTGATGTGAGCCTTGAAACAGAGGAAGGCGGAGATGAGATTTCTGACCTTTCATTCACATTCAACCAGATGGTTGTCAGCCTTCGCAAGATAATCCAGGAAAGCCCGCGCTTAAAAAAATTCATAAGCATAAAATCAGGCACAGACAAAACACAGAAATACGTTGTTGACGCAGGGACAAGTTATTTGATCAAGGATAAAAATTCAACAGAGGCATACGAGATAATGATGGACAAACTAGAGGAGAATTTCCAGCCCTTGCTGCTTGCAAGGCAAAACCCAAGATTGATGGAGCAGCGTTATGGCATTCAGAAGAAAAACATCATCTGGCTTTCAGATGAAAAGGAAAAGGGCATCATATCTACCTCAAATATAAACCAAATTCAAAAAGAAATAACTGAGTTCATGACAAGAAATGAAAAATCAGTCATTTTATTCGATCGTTCGGATTATGTGGTGAATAAATATGGGTTTGATAATTTTTTGAAATTTATAATAAGCATAAATGACAAAGTGATGACCAAACAGGCTATACTTTTACTGCCCATTGATCCAGAGATATTCAGCAACCAGCAGCTATCCCTCCTAGAAAAAGAGCTTCATAAGCCACAGCAACAGGCTGTCGATGTTCTCTTATCTGATGAGCTTATACAGATATTGAAGTTCATTTCAGACAGATCTGTAATAAACAAACCAGCAACATACAAAGACGTGGGGGCAAAATTCTCAATAACAGCGCCAACAACACAAAAAAAGATTGAAGGGCTAAGCCATGGAGGTTTTGTGACTGTATCCAAGATAGGTCGAAACAAGACATTAAAAATAACCAGATACGGTGAAAGGCTCTTGGCCAATAAGTAATTTTTAAACTTTTTAAATAAACCAACGATAGTTTTTTATACTTATTTCTTATTTATGAAATTATTAGGATTTGAATATGGTAAAATCACTTTCGACTTTGCTTCTTGGTACAGCAATGGCATTAGGCACGGTAGGCTGTTTTCATATAGAATTTGGAAAAAAAGAAAATTCAAACTATAGGTTTGGAGCAGAACCGCAATATTATTCTATACAAGAAATAAAAACAGATTTTAAGACTCCTCCAATTGATGACCGCATGAACTATAGCTTTTATCTTGGAGCAGAAGGCGGTGTGAATTTAACTGAAAGGACAAAATTGAAATTAGGACTTGATGCACGAGTTAATCTAGATGGCACGGATAATCGCATAAGTGGTGGTCCAAAAGGTGGAGATTGTGTTACTCACAGCCCATTCACTATGGTCTACCAAGATTACTTAACAGGCATTCCTTTTGTAGGCTTGGAACAGAAAATTGATGATTCAACTCTTGTTTTAGAATTAGGATTCCCTTATACAACTTGGAATGTCGTAGCTGCAGATACGATAGGCACAACGTGCGTTGAAAACGAAGAAAGAGCTGAAGCAACTGGATTTGGCCAAAGAGTGCGCCTTGGGGTCAAAGACCTTGGTAAAAAGAATGATATTGGTTTCTACTTGATATATGAAAGACACCGCACAGAGATTGTTGATGTTGATGTCTATAGTCTTCAGTGGAGTATACGTTTTTAATTTAGAATGAAGTTAGGGTATTCAGAGCATTTAACTCGTTTGGGCCCTTTTCATACCAGACTATTAATGCTTTGAATGACTCGAAATGCTAATCGGATTACTTTAACTATTTTTCACTATTTTTTACTATCGCATACTAAATTATTTGACTATCTTTATAAATAACAGCCACCTAAGAAAGTTTGTAAGTTCATAAGAGTTTAAACAGCTCAAAACTTGCATCTGAAGAACCTCCGTTCATTCGGTTTGTCTTTGCGGGCCTCTGGGTCGTTCCCAGAGGATTATTTCTTTTATCTGCGCTAGGCCATAATAAATTTTGAGAAGGATGAAAGTCTGCTTAAAGTTGAGAATTTTGCATCAATGCAAATACTCCTTTAGTGCTGTAATATGCAATTCTATGAAAAATATTTGCTGATAAGACTCCAGTCCAGTATTCATTTTTATCTGCATCATTTGAGAATCGTCTAAGAATCAATGACCCCGTAGTCGGAAGCAATGTACTTATTGCTTCACTAGTCGCCAAGCTTATATCTCCATAAAAAGGGTCGAGGATTGCTGCAATAAAGCCTGTTGTTAAACCTAGCCTGGCAGATTCTATTGTTCCTTCTCTGAAATTCTTTGAGTTTAATGCATCAATAATATAGTCTATCATGCTGCAACCACAAAAAAATTTATTTATTAATCTTTTGCTGTGCGAACGCGATCTAATCAAGACCAACCTTTCTACACATTTTTAAAGCTTTGATTTTCTTTTCTTAGAAGTTGTTTGTGTTATATTTTTACCTTTCAATGCAGCGTAAATGTTAAAGATGAATAACTGGGTCCAGATAGAAATTAAGAACAAAATAATTACATACCCCCATGAAAGCAATGATCCCTTCATGCCTTGATTCTCAGGAAGATAAGATATTGCAGAAACAAAAATAAAATTCATTATAAGAATTATCAATGACACGACAAAAACATACGACAATTTCTTTTTAAAAAGCCTGTAAGATTTTGCTATTGCACTTTGTGGTTTTGTGTCTTCATTGAACAATGCTGCATCCCTGAAAAACAATGCAAGGAAGACCGTGATTATGATTATAACTGCCACAACTGATGCCATGACTTCGTGTATCTTTTCAAGAAGAACATATGCCATAAGCGCAAGAGTAAAACCAATTAATAACAACAGAAAAGACATAACTTTAAGCGAAACAACACGCCAGAAGAACTTTGCTGAGGACTTATAAGATTCTATAAGATGAAATTTCTCATTTCTTGAAGCTTTTAGAGCCATATACATCTTGAATGATTTTAGCCTTGCACCGACAAAAAAACCAATCAAAAGCATGGTTACAAGAGAACCAACAAACTTTGAGAAGTTTTCTGTTAGCTTAAGATATATTTCTTCTTGTGAGATTAAGCTTAGTTCTGTGTACGCCCCAAACAAATAAACAAGCAATATTCCAAGCATAAAATAAAGCATATCTGGAACCAATAGCTTTAATCGCACCTGCTTTAAGCTTTTCCCAAGATTTTTTAATAAAATTTTTTTCACCTCTTAACTTTTTTATAATGCTATTTCTTCAGCACTTCCTTTTTTATTTTGTCCTTTAAGTTTAATTTGTTGAATAATTCCTTGTAACGATTCCTTATTGTAACTTCGGTAACACCTGCAACATCTGCTACTTCTCTCTGCGTTCTTTTTTCTTCATTCATCAACGCTGCAACGTATAATGAAGCTGCTGCAATTCCTGTAGGACCACGACCAGATGTTAGATCTGCCTTTTCTGCCATTTCTAGTATTTCTACTGATTTTGACTGTGTTTCTGCGCTTAACTTTAATGCTGAAGCGAATCTTGGAATATAATCCACTGGATTTGAAGG